>NZ_AGVX02000371.1 GCF_000239155.1 Actinoalloteichus spitiensis RMV-1378 | reverse complement strand
GGGTGGGGGAACCTCCGATGAGCTACCTCGCCGAGTGGCGGGTGTGCCTGGCGGCGGACCTGCTCCGCGAGACGGAGTGGACGGTGGCCACCATCGCCCGCCGGGTCGGCTACGCCGACGCCTTCGCGCTCAGCGTCGCGTTCAAGCGGCGGCGCGGGTGCAGCCCCACCGCCTACCGACGCGGGGTGGCCACCAGCGCTCCACCGGCGCCCGAGAGCGCACCGGTGGGGTCGCGGCCGCCCGGCGACGAGGACGGCCGCGCCACCCCCGCCGCCACCGTCAGTCGTGACGAACGGTGGGCACCGGTCGGATCGGGGAACGCAGTACCTCGGTCATCCCACCGGTGAACCGCCACCGCCGGATCACCTCGTGGAACTGGACCGCGTTGCCGCCGTAGGTGTCGGGGCGCTCGACGGGCATGCCCTCGCCGTTGTAGGAGCCGGGGGTGCAGTCCAGCAGGTACTCCTGGTCCATCGAACCGGACCGGCGCACCTCCGCCACCCAGGCCGCCTCCGCGTCCGCCGTGGGTTCGACGTACCACGCCCCGCTCCGCTCGGCGGCCTCGATCACCGCGGCCAGGTGCCGGGCCTGTTCGTCCAGGCTGTGCGAGAAGTTGATCGACATGCCGTTCTGGGACGGGCCGAGGAAGAAGCAGTTCGGGAAGCCGTGGCTGTAGAAGCCGTGCAGCGTGCGCACGCCCTCCCGCCAGTGCTCGGACAACCGCACGCCGTGCCGGCCCCGGATCCAGCCGCCGAAACCCGCCTCGTAGGGCGTGCCCTCGCTGAAGCCGGTCGCCAGGACCACGCAGTCCACGGCGTACTCGACACCTCCGCTGACCAGGCCGTGTTCGGTCGCCCGCTCCACGCCCCGCCCCCGGGTGTCCACCAGGGTGACCGTCGGACGGTTGAAGGTGGCCAGGTAGTCGTCGCTGAAACCGGGCCGCTTGCAGAACTGCCGGTACCAGGGCTTGAGGGCTTCGGCCGTCGCCGGGTCGCGAACACGGCGTTCCACCCGGGCCCGGAGGTGGTTCATCCGCCGGAAGTCCTCCAACTCCATCCGTTCCGCCACCTCGTCCTCCGTCCCCGGACCACCCGGCGCCAACCCGGGCAGCGGCACCCGCAACGACCGGAACAGCTCCGTCCACCCGTCGGCCACCAGGTCCTCCTCCTGGTCCACGCCGCACACCACGGCGGTGAAGTTCTCCTGCCGGCGGCGCTGCCAACCCGGGGTCAAGGAGTCGGCCCACGCCTTGGAGGTGGGCCGGTTCCCCCGACTGTCGACCGCCGCCGGTGTCCGCTGGAACACGTACAGGTGGCCGGCGTCCCGTCCCAACGGCGGAACGCACTGGATGGCGGTGGCACCCGTTCCCACCACCGCGACCCGCTTGTCCGCCAGCCGGGTCATCGGCGTGGAGGGCCCACCGCCGGTGTAGGCGTAGTCCCAGCGGGCGGTGTGGAACATCCGGCCCCGGAACGTGGCCAGGTCGGGGATCGAGGGGAGCCGGAACTCCCGGAACGGACCGGTCGCCACCGCCACGTACCGGGCCAGCACCACGTCGCCGCGGTCGGTCAGCACCGTCCACCGCCGTTCCTCCTCGTCCCAGCGCAGCTCCGTGACCACCGTCTGGAAGCACGCGTCGCGGTACAGGTCGAACCGCCGGCCGATGGCCCTGGCGTGCTCGAGGATCTCCTCGCCCCCGCAGTACTTCTCGCTGGGCAGCCGGCCGGTCTCCTCCAACAACGGGAGGTAGACGTAGGACTCGACGTCGCACTGCGCCCCCGGGTACCGGTTCCAGTACCAGGTCCCCCCGAAGTCGGCGGCGCGGTCGACGATCCGGATGCGCCGGTCACCGCGTTCCCGGAGGCGGGCCGCGAGGAGCAGACCGCCGAACCCGCCACCCACGACCAGGGTGTCGACCTCGTCCCGCAGCGGGGGCCGCTGGAACGTGGGATCGGCGTTCGGGTCGGCGACGTGGTGCGCGAGCGGACCGGTCGGCGAGACGTACGTCCTGCCGGAGCGGTCGCGGAGCCGCCGATCGCGTTCGACGCGGTACCGTTCCCGCAGCATGGCGGGACCGGGTTCCGGTGCGCGCGTTCCACTGTCCCACTCCGGGGAGAACTTTGGTCCGGTCATCGTTCGATCCGTTCTCGTCGTGAACCGGGGTACGGGAAATTCGACGTCGGCCATGGAGGAATTCCCGTGTGCCCTCGTTTTTCGTGGCGTGGACGGCCGTCGGCGGTGACATCGGGGCACCCGTGTGGCGCCAGTCCTCCCAGGAGGAGTTGCAACGGGTTCTCGCCAGTCGAAGAGCTGGTCAACAGGCTGGAGGCCGCCCGGTCCCACCGAGGTTAGCGGCGCGGACGTCCCCTGGTGGCGGTGCCGCTCGCCGCGAGGACGAGGGGTGGTCCGCCATTCCGCCCGGCCGGCGTGGGCCGCAGAATTTCCCGTACCGCCGATGAGCGGGAGAAACGAGCGGCGGGCGCGGAAGAATGGTGTGAGGGAACGACCGTGCAGTTCCGTTCGGCTCCGCTGGTCTCGACCGGAAATCGAGTTCGGAGCGGGGAGGGCGTGGTTTCCCCTTCACGGGGGAACGGCGGGATTCCAGGACGGCCGGGCCGATCACCGCCCCGGGCGCTCCACGCCGTTCGGCGTGTCCGGCTCGCCATCCCGGGGGGCCCTGCGCGTCCTGTCCGGAGGCTCAGCCGGGGTCGTCGTGCCCGGCGGCGCGGTCCTCCGCGGCGAGCAGTTCGTCCCCGTGTTCGCCGATCCACCGCGCCAACTCCCGCAGCGGCCCGCGCACCAGGCTCTCCCCGAGCCCGGTCAACCGGTACTCGACGTGCGGCGGCGCCGCCGGGAGGGATCGGCGGTCGACCAGTCCCTGGCGGAGGAGCCGGCGCAGCGCCTCGGTCAGCACCTTGTCGCTCAACCCGCCGATCGCCCACCGCAGGTCCCGCCGCCGCCGGGGGCCCTCGCCCAACGCGACCAGCACCACCGGGTCCCAGCGGTGCGTGAACAGGTCGGTGGCGGCCCGAATCCGGCAGTCGGCCTTCAGCTCGACGCAGTGCGCCTGGTCCGCGCGGGTCATCGCACCATTCTCGCCCCTCGTCTCCTACCGATCGGTGCGCGTCGGGCTCCCTACCGTCCACCTCGTACCGAGGACACGACGGAGATCGGAGTGGAAACGATGCGGATCGGGATCCTGGGCGCCGGCGCGATGGCGTCGGCGTTGGGCGTGGGTTGGGTGCGGGCCGGGCACGAGGTCGTCGTCGGGGCGAGGTCGGAGGACAGGGCACGGCGGCTCGCCCGCGACCTCGGCGGGACGGCACAGGCGGCGAGCCCGAGCGAGGCGGCCACCGGGCGGGACCTCGTGCTGCTCGCGGTGCCCTGGTCCGCCGCGGCGGACGTGGTGCGCGACGTGGGCGGACCGGACGGAACACTGGCGGGGACGACGGTGGTCGACCCGACCAACCCGGTCGACTTCACCACCGGAACCCTGCTCACCGAGCCGGGGGAGTCGGGAACGGGCCGGCTGGCGGCACTCGCCCCGGAGGCGCGGCTGGGCAAGGGGG
>NZ_AGVX02000372.1 GCF_000239155.1 Actinoalloteichus spitiensis RMV-1378 | reverse complement strand
GGGGTGCCCGGGGTCGGGGTGGGCGGTGCCGTGCGGGGCGGCCGGGTGCCGGGCCGGTATCGGACCCGGTTCGTCCACGACGCCGGGGGCGGCGCCCGGTGGCGCCTCGCTCGGGGTGGGGGCGCGGCGGCGGGGGCGCGGCAGTCTGTCGGCGAGGCCGGCGAGACCTCGGCGGGTGAGCAGCAGCACCAGGACGATCGCCAGCCCGTACAGGTAGCGGGACAGTTCGGCGGGGGTGACGCCGGCCTGGCCGGAACCGGGGGCGACGACCAGCGGGAGGTGGTCGGAGTACTGGGTGAGCAGCTGCGGCAGCACGGTGACGAACACGGCCCCGGCGACGGCGCCTCCCACGGATCCCAGGCCACCGATGATGATCATGGCGAGGTAGTCGATGGACAGGGCGAGGCCGAAGTAGTCGGGCACCACCCGGCGGAAGGCCAGGGCCAGCAGCACCCCGGCGAGCCCGGCGTACATGGAGGACACCACGAACGCGGCGGCCCGGAACCGGGTGGTGGACACGCCGAACACCGACGCGGCCACCGGGCTGTCGCGCAGCGCCCCGAACGCCCGGCCCGGTCGGCCGCGCACCAGGTTGCGGGCCACCAGGAACGCGGCGAGCACCGCCACCAACCCCAGGTACCAGAGCCGTTCCAGGCCGCCGAAGGGCACGCCGAGGACGACGAGGGGCGGGTCGTCGGCGAAGGCGAGGGTGCCCAGGGTGAGGGGTTCGACGGACCGGCCGTGGTGGCCGCCGGTGATCTCGGGCAGGCCCACCAGCAGGTGGTGCCCGACGAAGACCAAGGCGAGGGTGGCCAGGCCCAGGTACATGCCGTGGAGGCGGCCGGCGATGGGGCTGAACAGGCCGCCGGCGACCCCGGCGAGCAGGACGGCCAACAGCACCGCGGCCCAGGTCGGCAGCCCGAGGCCGCCGGGCCCGGCGCCGGGCGCGGCGGGGGCGC
>NZ_AGVX02000373.1 GCF_000239155.1 Actinoalloteichus spitiensis RMV-1378 | reverse complement strand
CCGCCCGCCCCTCCCCGCCGGGGGCCGGGAACGGGCCACCCCGCCCCCAGGCCCCGAGGACGGGCCGGGCTGCGTCACAGGGCGTTCAGCGGCGGGCTCGTTGCCCGTAGGCGGTCACGCTGTGGCGCAGTTCGCTCAGGTGCGCGGTGGCAACCGTCGAGAAGTCGACGACCATCCTCCCACCGTCGGCGAGGTCGATGCTCGTGGTGTCGCCGTCCCGGACCAGGCTCTCCAGGTCGCCGGACAGGCTTTCGGAGGTCGAGTGGTCGACGGCGAGGACGATCGGGCTGCCGCCCGCGACGAGGTGCAGGGTGAGGGCGTGCTGTTCGGTGCTCATGCGCACCATCCAAGTCCTCCACGGCAGCACTCGCGAGGCGGTTCACCCACGGCGTACCGCGTACCGGTGTTCGTCGCACGCCGGAAACCGGGGCCTCCGCGCGGCGAACGCACCAGGACGTCCGACCGCCGGCAGGGCGCGCGCCCGGCCCGCCGAGCCGGGCGCCTCCGCCCCGATCAGGCCCGGAAGAAGCGCTCCTGCTGCCCCTGGCGCACCAGTCGCAGCCACTTCACGAACGCCTTCGGATCGCGCCGGACGCCGAGGAAGTACAGGCCGAACCGGAAGACCTCCAGCAGACCCAGCTTGCGCATCCCCGGTTTGGAGAGCAGGTACCCGCGGTTCCGGTAGGTGTAGTACCGCTTGATCGGGTCCTCTGGGTCCTGGGCGTGCAGCCGCCCACCCAACATCGGCTTGAACTCGGCCGACCCGTCCGGGTGGACGAAGGTGGTGCGGAGCGAGGTACCGAAACGCAGTCCCGACCGGGCAACCCGGCGGTGGATCTCCACCTCGTCGCCCCGGAAGAACATGCGGTAGTCGGGCACCCCGACGACGTCGAGGGTGCTGGCGCGGAACAGGGCGCCGTTGAAGAACGAGGCGATTCCCGGGAGGAAGTCCTCGCCCAGTTCGTCGCGCTGCCGCTTCCAGGTCAGCCCCCGCCGCATCGGGAAGGCGAGCAGTTCGGGGTGGTCGATGTTCACGACGACCGGCGAGACGACGGCCAGGCGCCGCCGCTCCGCCTCGTCGAGGAGGATCTCCAGGGCGTTCTCGTCGGCCGGACGGCCGTCGTCGTCACCCAGCCAGATCCACTCCGCCCCCAGGGACAACGCGTGCAACATGCCCAGCGCGAAACCGCCGGCCCCGCCGAGGTTGCGCTGGGACAGCAGGTACGTCGTCGGGATCGGGCAGTCCGCGACCACGTCGGCAGCCGACTGGTCCGGCCCGTTGTCCACCACGATGAGGTGGTCGACCTGCCTGGTCTGCGCGGCGATGACCTTCAGCGAGTCGGTCAGGAGCTCCCGGCGGTGCCGGGTGACGATCACCGCCACCACGGCCCCCTCGGGGAGGGTCACGTCCTCGCTCCGACGTCCGGAGGCGGCGCTCACGCGCTCTCACCCGCGGGAGCGGAGGCGGGCGAGCCGTGGCCGAGCCTCTCCAGGCCTTCCTTGCTCATGTGTTCGTACGGGTCCCGCCCCTTGTACGCGGTGAGGACGTCCCTGATGGGGCCCTGCATCCGCACCTGGCCCTTGTCCATCCAGATCGCCTTCGTGCACAGTTCCATCAGCATCTCGTCCGCGTGCGAGGCGAACACGAGCAGGCCCGACCGTTTGACCAGGTCGTTGAGCCGGTCCCTCGCCTTCGCGAGGAAGGACGCGTCGACGGCGCCGATGCCCTCGTCCAGGAGCAGGATCTCCGGGTCGATCGAGGTGACCACGCCCAACGCCAACCGAACCCGCATACCCGTCGAGTAGGTCCGCAACGGCATCGACAGGTAGTCGCCCAGTTCCGTGAACTCGGCGATCTCGTCGACCCGTGACTCCATCTGCTTCCTGGTCATTCCCAGGAAGAGACCCCGGATCATGATGTTCTCGATGCCGTTCATCTCCGGATCGAGGCCGACACCGAGGTCGAAGACCGGTGCCACCTTGCCGACGATCCTCGAGTGGCCCCTGGTCGGCTCGTAGATGCCCGAGAGCAGCCGCAGCAGCGTCGACTTGCCAGCGCCGTTGTGGCCGACCAACCCGACGCGGTCGCCGTGGGCGACCGAGATGTTGATGTCCCGCAGGGCCTCGATGACCGGCACCTTGCTGTCGGTCCCGATCTTGCCGCCCGCCTTGTTGAGCACGGCCTTCTTCAGCGACCGGGACTTCGCGTCGAAGATCGGGAAGTCGACCGATGCGTTCCAAACGTCAATGCTGACCACGTGTCAAGGCCTCACTCGGGGCGGGGGTGGAATCGTTGGCGTTGTCCGGCGCACGGGGGCTGGCTCCAGTGTGCGCCTAGACCCAGTAGGACACCCTGGCTCGGTAGTTGCGGAGCATGAACAGCGCGACGGCCCAGCCCACGACCGTGATGGCGCCCACGACGAGCCAGTTGGTCGGGTTCGTCTCCAGGCCGAGCATGGGACGCCGGACCATCTCGATGAAGTGCATGAACGGGTTGAGCTGGGCCAGCACCGCGCGCTCGCGGACCACGGCGCTCTCGCTGTTGATGAGCGTCTCGTAGCTCCAGACGATCGGCGTCAGGTAGAAGAGCAGCTGCACGATGTTGCCCGTGATCGGGGGGATGTCCCGGAACCGGGTGCTGATGATGCCGACCAGCAGCGAGGCCCACCCCGCGTTGACGATGAGCAGCGCCAGGGCGGGCACCACCAGCAGCAGCGACAGGTCCACCGGCTGCGGGAAGATCGCGAAGATGATCAGGTAGATCAGCAGGTTGTGGGCGAAGAACAGGGTCTGCCGCCACACCAGCCGGAACACGTGCGTCGTCACCGGCGCGGGGAGGTGCTTGATCAGGCCCTCGTTGGCGATGAAGACCTGGGCGCCCTCGTTGATGCAGTTCGAGATGAAGGTCCAGCAGATCAGCCCGACGGCCACGTAGGGCAGGAACTCGTGGAGCGGGTTGCCGAACAGACCACCGAACAGGATGCCCAGCGCGAGCGTCATCACGCCCGTGCTGATGGTGATCCACAGCGGGCCGATCACCGACCGGCGATAGCCCTGCTTGATGTCCTGCCAACCCAGGTAACCCCACAGGTTGCGCTGCCTGGCTGCCTGGGCGATGTCCTGGAACGCGCGACTCCACGTGCGAGAGGAGTGCGCGGCTGCGGGATTCGCCTCATCGAGGGTGCTGCTTACCTGCACGAAGTGCAGCGTACCGGCGGCACCTGAACGGCTTACTCGCTGGTTGGCAGTCTGGCCCTCACCGTAACCGGTGAAGCCTTTCGCCCCAGGTGAGGGACGGTGTCACATGGGGTGACAGACACCACGACGTGGTGCCCCTCGCGGCGCCGTCGCCCCCGGCACCGCGAGGGGCGAACCGCGCTCAGAGGTACTGGCCGGTGCCCCGCAACGGACTCTGTTCACCCGGATCGGTGACCTTCGTCCCGGGGGGCAGCGCGCCGCGGCGCATCTGCTGGAGCTGCGCCTGCACGGCCATGTGCTGAGCGAACAGCGCCGTCTGGATGCCGTGGAAGAGCCCTTCCAACCAGCCCACCAACTGGGCCTGGGCGATCCGCAGCTCCGCGTCCGTCGGCGTGCTCCCCTCGGTGAAGGGCAGGGACAGCCGCTCCAACTCCTCCACCAGCTCGGGCGCGAGGCCCTGCTCCAACTCCTTGATCGAGGAGGTGTGGATCTCCCGCAGCCTGTTCCGGCTGGCCTCGTCGAGCGGAGCCGCCCGGACCTCCTCCAGCAGCTGCTTGATCATGGTGCCGATCCGCATCACCTTGGCGGGCTGTTCGACCAGGTCGTTGACGTCCTCGCCGCCTGCGGCGTCCTCGGCGCCCTCCGGCACCTGCGCGGTGCCGATGGGGACACCGTCCTCGCCGAAGATCACCACCTGCCGACCAGGGGTCGCCCGCTGCTCGCGGGACTCGTCCTGGTACTCGCCGGAGTTCTCGTCGGTCTCGTGACTCATGGGTCCATCCTCGCGCTGTCGACGGGCTCGGGACGAGCCGGGCTCACTCGCCATCCTCCGCGTCGGGTACCCGGACCGGACCGGACGACGACCCCGAGGGACCGGGGCCCTCCACCGTACGTACGGTGTTCGCATGGCCTTCGACGTCGCTCGGGTCCGCGGACTGTTCCCCGCGTTGGGCGATGGCTGGGTACATCTTGACGCGCCGGCGGGCATGCAGATTCCCGAGCAGGTCGCCACCGCCGTCTCCACCGCCCTGCGCGCCCCGGTGTCCGGTCCCGGCGGGATCTTCCCCGCCTCCCAGCGGGCGGAGGCCATCGTCGAGGCCGCCCGCCGCGCCGTCGCGGACCTCGTGGGAGCCGATCCCGCCGGGGTCGTGCTCGGACCGAGCGCCGCCGTGCTCCTGCAGCGACTCGCCGATGTCGTCTCCGAGGGCTGGGTCGCGGGTGACGAGGTCGTCGTGTCCCGGCTCGACCACCCGGCGAACGTCGCGCCCTGGCAACGGGCCGCCCAACGCACGGGTGCCTCGGTGCGTTGGGCCGAGGTGGACATCGAGACCTGCGAACTCCCCGAGTGGCAGTACCAGGACGTGGTGACGCCCAGGACCAGGGTCGTCGCCGTCACCGCCGCCTCCGGGGTCGTGGGCACCCGTCCCGACATCCGGCGGATCGTCGACACCTCGGCCGAGGCGGGAGCCCTGGTCGTCGTCGACGGTTCCGCCGCCGCGCCCTTCCTCCCGCTCGACCTCACCCTGATGGGAGCGGACGTCCTCGCGGTGTCCGCCTCCTCGTGGGGCGGACCACCGGTCGGGGCCCTCGTCTTCCGGGACGCGTCCCTGCTCGACCGCTGGTCCGCCGTGGCGCTCGATCCCGGAGCGCGCGGTGCCGAACGCCTGGAACTGGGGCCGCACGCCTACCCGCTCCTCGCCGGACTGGTCGCCTCCGTCGACTACCTCGCCGCCCTGGACGACGCCGCCGTCGGCCCCCGCCGCGAACGCGTCCTCAGCTCGCTCCGCTCGGTGAAGGCGTACCAGGCGGGTCTGCTGGCCAACCTGACCTCAGGACTGCGCGCCCAGCAGCACGTGACGGTGATCGGGGACGCGATGCGGCGGGTGCCCGCGATGGCGTTCACCGTGCGGGGGGTGAAAGCGGCCGATGCGGTCGAACACCTCCTCTCGCGGGGCGTCTGCGCCTTCGACGACCCCGGTACGCACGGTGTGTTCGCCGTGCTCGGGGGCGGTGAGGTCGGTGGAGTCGTGCGACTGGGACTCGCCCACTACACGACCGGCCTGGAGATCGAACAGCTCCTGCGGGCAGTCGCGGAACTGGGTTGAGAGCCCGCGTCCGCCACCCACCTCGCGGGTGAGGCCACCCGCATCCCGCTGACTCCACGTCTCCCGTCCTCCCCTCCACCCGGCCGGCCGGGTGACGAGGCAGCCGCACCTCCGACGCCACTTCGCTACCCTGTGCTCACGGATGGTGATGGGGTTGCGGGCGAGGGCGACGGCGACTCCCCGCCGTGCGGAAGGGCCGGGCGAGGTGGAGGAGAGCGAACGGTCCCACGCCGAACTCGGGGCGTGGCTGCGGCTGGCACCGCTGTTGACGGAGTACCTGCCCTTCCCCACCGGCTCGTTGCGGGCGGCCGCGCTGACCCGTGTGCTGGACGAGGTGGCGCTGGGGGACCGCAGCGTCCTCCTGGAATGCGGCTGCGGGTGGTCGTCGGTGGTGATCGCCCGCTTCCTCGCCCGCAGGGGGTTCGGACGGTTGCTCTCCCTCGAGGACGACGGCGAACGCGCCGCCTTCGTCACCACCCAGCTCAGGCGCGAGGGGTTGACCGAGGTGGCCAGGGTCGTGCACGCCCCGCTGGCCCCGCACCCCGGCTCGGTGGACGACCTGCCCTGGTACGAGCCGGGGCAGGTCTTCGAGATGGTGACGCGGTACGTGGACCGCAACGGTCTGATCGACCTGGTGCTGGTCGACGGCCCCCACGGCGGGCCGGGTGGCGGGCTGATCCGGTACCCGGTCCTGCCCGTGGTGCGGAACGCGCTGGCGCCGGGAGCGGTGGTGTTGTTGGACGACGCCGACCGCGCCGGGGAGCAGGCGGTGATCCGGCACTGGACGACGGAGTTCGGGCTGCGTTTCACGCGGGACGGGACGAGTGGGCTCGCCGCCGCGACGCTCACGGTGTGAGCCACGGGGACGAGCCCACCAGGGTGCCCGCGCGGGTTCAGACAGTCAGCAGGATCTTCCCGACCACGGACCCGCTGTCGAGCAGTTCGTGGGCGCGGCCCGCCTCGGCCATCGGGACCCGGTCGTGCACCACGGGGCGAATCGTGCCCTCCGCCAGCAGCGGCCAGACCTTGCTGACGACATCGGAGACGATGCCGGCCTTGCCGCCCGGGCCCGTCACCGGCCGGCCCCGCAACGCCGTCGCCGCCACGCTCGCCCGTTTCGTGAGCAGTGTGGACAGGTCCACCTCTGCCCGCCGCCCACCCTGCATGCCGATCACCACCAGTCGGCCCCCCACCGCGAGGACCTCGATGTTGCGTTCCAGGTACTTGGCTCCGATGTTGTCCAGCACGACATCCGCGCCGTGGCCGCCCGTCGCCCGGGAGACCTCCTCGACGAAGTCCTGTTCGCGGTGGTTGACCAGGATCTCGGCCCCGAGTTCCCGGCACCGGGCCAGTCGGTCGGCGGAGCCCGCCGTCGTCGCGACCGTCGCGCCCAGCGCCCGGCCGAGCTGGATCGCGAAGGTCCCGACCCCACCCGCCCCACCGTGGACCAGCAGCACCTCGCCCTTGGCGAGACGGGCCACGTCCACCAGGTTCGACCAGACGGTGCACGCCACCTCCGGCAGACCCGCCGCCGTCACCAGGTCGACGCCAGCCGGTACCGGCATCAGCTGCTCGGCCGGTACCGCCACCTTCTCCGCGTAGCCGCCACCGGCCAGCAGCGCGCACACCTCGTCACCGACCCGCCAACCGGTCACACCCCTGCCGAGCGCCGCGACCGTGCCCGAGCACTCCAGGCCCAGGATGCCGGACGCGCCCCGAGGTGGGCGGTACCTGCCCTGCCGCTGCAACAGGTCGGCCCGGTTCACCGCGCTCGCCGCCACGTTGACGACGACTTCGCCCTCCGCCGGCCTGGGATCGGGCAGCGGTGCCCACCGCAGCACCTCCGGGCCGCCAGGCTCGCGCACTGTGATCGCTCGCATGGGAGAACCGTACGGCCACCGCCGGTGGGCGTCAGCGCGGCGGGCGGCGCGTCGCCCGCCATCACCCGCTGACCGGCAACGGAGGTACCGGACGGTCGCGAGCCGGGAAGAATGGGGCGATGTCGATCGAGAACCCCTGGCCGCTGGGCGACCTCGTCCTCACCTCGCCCCGGCTCGAACTGAGGCCGGACGACGACGAGGGGCTGCGGGAGTTGGTGGAGCTCGCCCGTCAGGGCATCCACCCGCCCGAGCGAATGCCCTTCACCACGCCGTGGACAGACGTGCCCCCGCACGAACTGGGGGTGAACACGGTCCGGTTCCACTGGCGGCAACGCGCGGAGGTCACCCCCACGACCTGGACCATCAACCTCCTCGCCCGCTCGAACGGAACGCTGGTCGGCGTGCAGCAACTGGCGGCCGCGAACTTCCCCGTGGTGCGGACCGTGGTCAGCGGATCCTGGTTGGGGCGCCACCACCAGGGCCGAGGGCTGGGCACCGAGATGCGGGCCGCCGTGCTGTCCTTCGCTTTCGACCACCTCGGTGCCCGGTTGGCCAGGACGGGTCCTTCGAGGACAACCCCGCCTCGGTGGCGGTCAGCCGGCGCCTCGGGTACCGGGAGGACGGGACCCAGGAGGTCGAGCGCCGTGGTGAGCTCGCCACGATCCGCCGGTTCGTCCTGAACGCGGAGGACTTCGACGCGCACCGCCCCGAGTGGCGGGTGCGCGTGGACGGTCTGACCCGCTGCCGCGAGTTCTTCGCCGGCTGGTCGTACCCGGGGTGATCGATCGACTCCCCAGCGTGCTCGTCGGGCGGTACCTTCGTCGGCACGGGGTTCCCCGCCCGCACCGCCCGAGACCGGGTGGCGGCGCATCACCCGCCGCCGGCCCTCGGCGG
>NZ_AGVX02000374.1 GCF_000239155.1 Actinoalloteichus spitiensis RMV-1378 | reverse complement strand
GGCGCCGACGCCCGGCCACTCGCCTCGTCGCTTGCCGCCGCGCGGGATCCGGGCAGGTCGGTCCGACGGGCCGGGCCGCTGGTCGACCGACGCCCGTCGCCGGCCGCTCCGGCGCAGCCGGCGGGCGACTCCCGGTGGGCGGCCGCCCTCGGGTGAGGGCGGAGGAGCACCAGGTCCGGAACCGGGGGCGCCGGGCCAGCCCCGCTCCACTCGGCCGGGCCGCCCGGTTTCCCCCGCGCGGGGTCAGCGGAGCAGGCCGCGCTCCCGCAGGTCGTCGAACAGGGCACGGCCCGCCGCGGACAGCCGGTCCCGGTCGGCCGAGGTCAACCAGGCCAGTTCCTCGATCTCGGCGCGGGGTTGCGGGGTGCCCCGGTGGTCCGCGCGGTAGCAGGCCATCCGCACCAGCACGCCCTCGGCCTTCCCGTCGGCCCTGGCCTCGACGGTGGTCACGTGTTCCGCCGAGTCCCCCAGCACCTCGACGCCGAGTTCCTCGTCGATCTCCCGGACGAGGGTCTGGACGTCGGTCTCCCCGGGATCCCGTTTGCCGCCCGGCAGGTAGTACAGCTCCTTGCCCCGGGAGCGGGCGCACAGCACGGCGCCGTCCACGATCTCCAGCCACGCCACCTTGTCGATGACCACCAGTCCACTCCTCCTCGTCCCCGGCGCCGTCTCCGACGGCGCTCCCCCAGCATCCCC
This sequence comes from Actinoalloteichus spitiensis RMV-1378, assembly GCF_000239155.1. GTDB lineage: Bacteria > Actinomycetota > Actinomycetes > Mycobacteriales > Pseudonocardiaceae > Actinoalloteichus_B > Actinoalloteichus_B spitiensis. The sequence continues at coordinate 12,935 of NZ_AGVX02000374.1, read as the reverse complement.
GGTGCGCCGGTGGCCGCCGCCGGGTGGTCCCGGGCCTCGGGAGCGGGCAGCCCGGCGGCGGGCGGTGGGGTGGCCGGGTCGTCGAGCCAGGGGTCAGCGGCGCCGGAACGCCAGGAGGGGAACGAGTTGTTCCTCGGCGGTCAGCGAGCCGTGTTGTCCGACGAAACCGCTCAGCCGGGACTCGACCCGCGACCGTGTCAGGCCGAGGGTTCCACGCGCGGCGACGACGAGGTCCCCGATGCGGGGCAGGAGGTGGTCGGCGACCACGGGACCGAACCAGCCGGCCTCGACGGCCTGGTCCCGGCGCAGGATCCACGCCCGGTCGCCGAGCCGTTCCCGCCAGGCCGCCAGCACGTCGTCGGTGGCGCCGGGTGTGGTGTGGACGTGGCGGACCCGTGCCTCGCCCCCGACCATGCGGACGCCCTCCCACAACGAGGGCTCGGTGTCGAGGTCGACCCGGTCGTCCTCGCCGACCGCCACCATGCCGTGGTCGGCCGTGACCACCAGCAGGCCCTCCGGCGGCAGCCGCTCGGCGAGCGCGGCTGCGAGCTGGTCGACGTGCCCGAGCTGGTGGCGCCACGGATCGCTGCCCGGCCCGTACTGGTGGCCGAGGGCGTCGAGGTCACCGTGGTACGCGTAGCAGAGCACCCGATCCCCGCCTGGAGCGCCGCCACCGCGCCGCTGGTCAGGTCGCCGAGGGCGTGCGTTCCGTGGAAGCGCCCGCCGCGCAGCACCGCCCGGGTCAGCCCGCTGCCGTCCTGGTCGCGGGGAGCGACCAGGTGCACCCCGACGCCGGCCTCCTCCGCGCGTTCCCACACCGTCCGGCGGGGCTGGAACTCCTCGGGGACGACCTGGGAGCGGAGGTCCACCGGACGGCCGTCGCCGTGCCGGTGCCAGCCCAACGCGTTGAGGACGAGGTCGTCCCGCCCCACGGCGAACGAATACCCGACGATCCCGTGCTCACCGGGCGGGACGCCGGTCCCGATGGTGGCGATGCTGGTCGCGGTGGTGGCCGGGAAACCGGCGGCCACCGGTGCTCGGTCGGTGGCCAGGGACGTCAGGAACGGTGCCTCGGTGGGGTAGGCGCGCAGGAGTTCCCAGCCCAGGCCGTCGACGAGCAGGAGGCAGACCTTCCTCGCCCCGGGCAGGCCGAGCACGTTCGAGGTCGCCGGGACGCGCAGTCCGGACAGCAGCGACGGGACGAGGTCCGCGAGTGAACCAGCTCGATACCCGGGTACCACGGGCTCCATGTGTTCGACCCTAGTGGCGCGCGGCGCGGATCGGGCGCCTCGCCGCGGGGATGTCACCGGGCACCCTACCGGGGTGTCGGACTGCCGCCGGAGCGTCGCGGGGCTGACGGGCCGACCCGCGTCAGGCTCCCCGGACGACCACCGCCCCACCGTTGACGTTGGCGGCGCGGACGCTCCGGGGGCTGCTCGGATCGTGTGGGAGCTCGACGTCGGCCCGGTCGTGCTCACTGGTCGCGGTGATCGCGTAGGTCTCGTCCCGGGGGAGGGTCACGGTCACCGACGAGTGGCGGGACACGGCGTCCACGGTGTCGGGTGCGGCGGCGAAGCCCAGGCGGACGCCGCCGTTCTCGCTGTGGACCCGCACGGCCGGCGACCGCAGGCCGGTGCCGGTGACCGCCCCGGCGACGCCGGTCACCTGGACCTCCCCCGCGACGTGGTTGAGGTCGACCGTTCCGTTGGTGTTCCGGATGTCCAGGTCGTTCGGGAGGTCGGCCGCGCCGATGTGCCCGGCTTCGGCCCGCAGGGTGAGCGCGATGTCCGGGGGCACGGCCACCTCGAAGCTGGCGCCGCAGCCGGGGCTGAACCCCTCACACCGGGCCGTGAGGATCAGGTCCTCGCCCTCCAGGGCCCAGGTGGCGTTGCCGTCCTCGGCCGCCATACCGGTCAGCGTCCGGTGCACGGTGACGGTGCCCTCGGTTCCGGGACCGACCCGGAGGTCAAAGTTGCCGGTGTCGATGGTGAGCCGGGTGGCCGCCAAGGGAAAGTCGCGTTCGTCGGAACGCGGCGGGGTGTCGGTGCCGCAGGCGGCCAGGAGAAGGCTCGATACCACTAGGGCAAGCGTGGGCCGGGTCCGGGAACTCCTGGTGGTGCTGGTCATCGGCGGTCGTCGTCCTTCTCGTCGGCGGCCTCGGCCGCGTGGGGCTGGTGTTCGCGCGGTGCGCGTGGACACGGCTTCCCCGCCGCGTGGGGGTGGAGGTCCACCAGCCGGTTCAATGTCGCCCTGGTGCGTGGGCGGACGGCGCCGTCCGGGACTGGCGCGGGTGGTCGCCGGCGCGGGAGGGCGGGGCGTCGCGGCGCGGGTGTCCGTCGCCGTCGAGCCAACCAGATCGGGTGCGGGAGGTCAGGAGTGCCAGCTTCCGTTCTCGGGTAGAGCCAGCTGTACGGCTGGAAGGGCGATCGCGTGCCGTCCCACGGACCACTCCGGCCTCCCTCGGGGAGCTTGACCGGGCTCGACTCGCGGGAAGTGGCCGTCGGCGGTGGTCACGCCGCCCGGTGATCACGCCGCGCGGTGGGCGGCTCGCCCGGCGGTGCGCGCCGAGGTCGCGTGGTTCGGAGGTGGCCCGGTCACCGCGCCTCGGCATGCCGTCGATCCCGACCTCGGCCTGGCGGGTCCTCCGTTCCTCCCGGCCGACAGGAGGCGCCGGGCGGCCTACCCTGCCTGATCTGGAGCCCGGGCGGTGTCCTGTGCGGGCGACCGGTGCGGGCGCGTGTCCTGCCTCGCGCGTGGACGGCTCGCCCGAACGGCCGCTCCGGATCACGCGGGTGCGCTCGGGTTCCGGGGGCGACTCGGCCCGGACCGCGACGCCGCGCTCGCGGTGTCCGTTGGCCGCCTCACCCTCACCGCAGGCGCAGTCGCGCCAGGTGGTGGAACTCGCCCGTCCAGACGTCCTCCAGGGTCCAGGGTGTGCCGGTGGCGAGGGTCCGCAGGTCGTCCGGAGCGAGGAAGGCGTAGTCGAACCACTCGGACGCGAGGTCGGCGTAGCGCACCCGGATCCGCCACTGGCCGAGGAGCCGCCCGTGCCGGAGGTTCTCCTCCTGGTAGGCGAGTTCGGCGGGAGAGGTCAGGCGTGCGGGGTCGAAGCTCGTCCCCAGGATGACCGCCCCGGGGTTGGCCACCCGCGCCAGCTCCGTGAGCAGCGTCGGTGCCCGGTCCCGGCTCTCCAGAAGCCCCAGGCCGTTCCCGGTCAGGATGATCGAGTCGAAGCCACCGGTGAGGTGGCCGAGGTCGGAGAGCCGTCCGACCACGGCGTCCAGGCCACGCTCGGCGCAGACCTGGACCGCCCCCACCGAGGCGTCGACCCCCAGGACGCGATGCCCCCGGTCGCGGAGGACGGACAGGACCCGACCAGCGCCGCAGCCAACGTCCAGCACCGAGCCACGCACGGCCCGCACCAGTTCCCGGTCGACGTCCTGCCACGCGTCCAGGGGTTCGAAGTAGGCGGCCGCCGGCGAGCGGTACCACTGCCCGTCGTCCCGTTCCAGCAGCTCGGTCACCTCCCCGGCGGCGCCGCCCTCGTGCCAGCAGTCGCGGACCATGGCGCCGAAGGCGTCACCGATCACGGGGTCAGCCTGTGGTTCTCGTGGCACGCACGACCTCCTCGGAAGGGCCCTGGGCAAGTGCTTCGGTGATGCCGACCTGCCAGTCCCGGGGCATCCGGCCCCGGTTCCAGTGGAAGACGACGAGGAAGGCGGCCGCCTCCCGAGGTCCGACGAGGGCACCGGGACGCTCGAGGTGCTCCGCTCGCCAGGACGCGCACACCTTGGCCACCGCGTCCCGGAAACGAGCGAGGTCCTCGCCGACCCGGGGCCAGGAACGCGGGGAGTCCAGGAAGTCGGGCGCGTTCCACACCTGGTTGATCCTGGCCGACGTCCTGGCCCAGCCCGCCGGTTCCTCCGCGCCGAACGTCCGGCCCGCCTGCCACCGCAACCTGTCCCACACGTCACGGTCTTCGAACTCGGTGATGCCCAGCTCGGCGAGCAGTGTCCTGATCATCGACAGCGAGACGCGCCACACGGGGACGGTTGGCTCCTCGTGGCGGAGGTGACCCAGCCAGAACAACGAGTCGGCGGTGAAAACGCCGTGCACCCAGGGCATCGCGGCCGGTCCGCCGAACAGGTGCTGCTCCGGTTCGTACACGGCGTGCCGCAGGCCGCTGATCAGGCCGGTCCGCTCCCAACCGCGCCACACCTCCTCCAGCTTCCCGGCCGTCGCCGCGTGGTGCGGCGGGGGGACATGGAAGCGCACCCGGATGCCCTGCGCCTTGTGCACGAAGTAGAAGTGCGTCACGCACCCCTCGTCCAGGAGCTCGCGCACCAGCGTGTGGAGCTCCCCGTACAGCTCGTGCCGGGGGCGGGACGGTGGGCGCAGGCGGTACTCGAGCCACGTGTGGCGTTCGTCGTGCGCCCGCAGGGCCGGCAACCCGGCTCCGAGGAAGGCGTCGAGCGCGGGGAGGTCGGCGGGGGTGAAGGGAGCCGAGTGGGGCGGGGTGTCGTCGAGCTGGGCGGCGAGGGCCCGCAGGAAGTCGGGGACCGTCCACGTCCTGCCGCCGACGTGCACGGCGTGCCCCGGTGGGTGTCCCGTGCCACCGGCGGACCGGGCCTCCAGGAAACCGTGGGTGTCCATCACATCACCACCAGGGCACTGGGCCAGGGCAGTGCCCGCCCTGGTGTGGCGTAGTCGTCCAGGGCGAGGGCGAGACCCGCCGCGCCGCCGAGGAAGCCGGCGGGTTCTCGCCCGGGCCGGATGTGGTCGTGCCGGACGGCGAAGGTCGGCAGCCGATCGCCGTCGACGGCACGGACGATGCGTTCGACGACCCGGTCCCTGCACTGGCGGACGAGGTGCCCGTCCGGTCCGTCGGTGAAGTAGCCGAGCAGGTGCAGCGCACCCGCCCAGCCGTGGCACAGGGACCAGTGGTCGTTGCGCCAGGCGTCGAGAGGCATCCGGACGACCGAGGCCACGGATTCCTGGGCCAGCAGCAGCCAGTCCGGCCGGCCCAGGGCCCGCCCTGCGAGCTGCACGGCTCGGGAGATTCCCGGGGCGCCGTAGCACCACGAGACCCGGCCGCGCGCCGCGTCGGAGCGTCCGGCGTCAAACTCCTCCAGCGAGACGACGTCCGGCCAGTACGGCCCGTACCGGTCGGCTCGTTGGAAGGTGCCCAGCAGGGTGACCAGGGCGCTCATGGCCTCGGCCTGGCCGGGGACGACGATGCCGTCGGCGTGCGCGGTCGCCAGCACGGCCAGCGGGCCGGCGATCCCGTGGGCCAGCCCCAGGTTGAGGTGCCCGTGCCTGCGCAGGGACTCCCCCATCTCAGGGCGCCAGTTGGGGGGCACCGTCGACCAGTAGCGCGGGACGTGGCGACCGGCATGCTCGACGGGGTCGACCATCGCGACGAGCGAGATCAGGAGTTCCTCGACCTCCGGGGTGGTGTCCCCGCCGCGCAGCAGCAGGTACCGGGCGAAGCCCGTCAGGCCGTCCAGGACGTCGAACCGCGCCATGGTGTCGAGCGGTGTCGTCCTCACCAGGTGGCGGAGCCGGCGAACCCGTTCGATCACCAGGGCGTCGATCGTCGCCAGGGACGTCTCGTAGCCCCCGCCAGCCCGCCGTGCGAGATCCAGCGCGAAGCCCAGGCCGGCGACCTCGTAGTGCAGCCCGTAGGCCAGGTCCTGGCGGCCGGCCAGGCCCGCGCTGGCCATGCCCAGGTAGCGGTGGGCGATCAGCCGCTCCGCCGGATCCCTCGACACTCGGTCGCTGAACAGGACGGAGATGCCGGCGTAGCCGCTGGCCAACGACAGGGTCTGCCAGGGTTCCCTGCTTCCGTCCTCCGCTTCCGCCTCCAGGTTCCGCGCGTCCCGCAGCACGTCCGCGATGCGCTCCGCGAGCGCGGACGCCTGGCGGGCGAGTCGAGGGGCGGGCGGGGAGTGCGAGGAGGTCACGGTGTCCGTCATCCGGCGTCCCTCCCCTCGGCGGACGTTCGAGTCCGCGCTCGGTGCCGGAGCTGGCCTCGGAGGGCCCGAGCGGCGTGACCCAGGAGGCGCACGCTCGCCCCCTCCGTGGCCGGGTCGATGCCGTACAGGCGGTTGTGGTGCATGTGCAGCAGGCTCCCCACCGCCATGTCCTGCCAACCCGCTCCGCCCTCGTTCCCGATGCCGGGCAGGACGATCTCCCCCAGCCGCCGCACGGCCGCGCCGCTGGTGTGGAGGGCCCAGTGGCGGTCGGGGGGCAGCGAGCCGGTGATGAGGGCTCGGGCCCGGTCGGGGTCCAGCAGTTGGAGAGCGGCCTCGATCTCCCGCCGGGGCGGTGCCGCCCCCTCCGGTTTGGGCAGCGCGTCCACCCAGTCGAGCCAGTCCCAGCTGCCCAGTGCGGTGAGCAGGTGGACGTACCCGGCCAGCAGCAGGTGGCTCCTGTCCGGGGTCTCCCCCTTCGTCCCGCGGGCGGCCAGCAGGCCGGTGGCCAGGACGCTGTCGGCCCAGAACCACTCCTCGGCGGCGCGCAACCCGGCCCCGCCCCCGTACCGGGCGGACTCCGGCTCATACGAGCGGATCCTGAGGTCCCTGATCAGGCCGGATTCCCGCGACTCCGCGCCGAAACGCAGGAGTCGGGCCCACACCTCGGGGTCCAGCGTGCCGTTGGGGCCGTGCAGGCGGAGCCTGATGTGGTCCCACGTGTCGCGGTACCGCATGAAGAACCAGCGGTCGAGGTGGCTCTCGACGTCGGCGACCAGCGGGGGGAGGTGCCGGGTGATCAATTCCTCGTGCACCTCGGGGACCGCCTGGATCTCGACGAACGCCCATTCCCCGCCCGGGTGGTGGGTGACGCGGTCCTCGGTGTTGGCCAGCCGTCGCGGGTCCAGGTCCGGGTGGGGGTCTCGAATGTCCGGCCGCTCGAGGCGCCGCAGGGAGACGACCACCTCGTTGTTGTGGCCGCCCAGCAGTCCGTCGCCGTCCGCCGCCTCCCTCGGGGGCTCGGTGACGGTCACCTCGCCCCTTGTGATCTCCCGTCGCAGGATCTCCCGCTGGAAGGGGCTGGACAGGTCGAGCTCGTAGACCTGGTCCCGCCGGCCGATGTGGACGCGGTCGGGGATCCGCAGGTCGTCCCGCCACCGGGTGACCGCCTCGGTCCACCCGGTGGCCCGGGCCGCGCCGTGCCGCATCCGGCTGCTCGGCCGCCAGGTCAGGGGGGAGACGACGACCCGGCCGAGCCGGACGCGGGGCAGGCACGGCAACGTGGAGAAGGGACCCCAGTCCCACGGTTGCCAGACCCTGCCCTCGCCGCAGAAGGGGAGTTCGGCCAGGAGCCGGGCCAGGTTGGGGGCGGTGGTGCTCAGGCTCACGACGTGGGGAACCACGGGGTGGACCTCCTGGCCCGTGCGCTCCCAGTGCAGGCGCAGCTGGTCGCCGTCGGCGGCCACGACGAGTTCGCGCCAGTCGATGACGCCCTCGGCGGCGGGGTCGACGAAGGTGCCGACGGGAATCGTGTGGGGCAGCAGGTCGGGAACGTGCATCACGTTCAGCGCCCGGGGCAGCACCGGGAGGAACACGACCTGCGCGGGCAACGCGCCGTCGGGGTCGCTCATCAGCCGGCCCAGGTCGGCCGCCGTGCCGGTCACCCCGGCGAAGCGGCCGTTCATCGCTCCCGCAGTGTAGGAACCGATGACGGGGGCCAGGTGCAGGGTGAAGTCCCCAGCGGCGAGCCGCTCCTCGTCGGGGGCCAGCACCTGGAAGCAGTTCTCCAGGGACCGTGGCGGTGGGACGTCGTCGTCCACGGCCAGGCGGCGGACGTCGTCGTCGGAGAGGACGAGTTCCCTGGTGGCCTCGTTCAGCCCCCGGTGCAGGAACTCGCCCAGGACCTCGCGGCGCTCGCTGTCCCGCTCGTTCGCGGGTCGCTTCCCGCTGGGGAGCGTGGTGCTCGTGCGCGGGTAGAGGTAGCCGGTCGGGTAGCCCAAGCCGCGATGCGGGTCGACCAGCTCCGTGAGCCGGACGACGCCGTGCTGCCCGTAGCGGTCCGTGAACGCCTTCCGGTACCCCCGCATGTGCTCGAAGGCATCGCTCGGCGCCGACACGGACCACAGCGCGGAGGCGCAGCGTTCGACCTCGTCAAGCACGGAAGCGGGCAGGCGCAGGGTGCTGTCCCGGTACAGGTCGACGTGCGGGGCCGCCGACCGGGAGGGCGTCACCCCGGTGACCGTGTCGAGCAGGGAACGCCACGTGTCGCCGCCCTGCCCGGGAGCCGTGGCGCGGTAGTCAGACAGTGCCTCGCGCACGACGCGGATGTCGTGCCGGGCCCGTGTCCCGGCGGGCAGCAGGTCCTCCAGGGTGGCCAGGTGGTCGTCGTCCAACCTGGTCGTGGAGAACTCGGTAAGCAGGACCTCGTGTGCGACGAGGGTGGCGAGGAAGGCGTCCAGCCGGTCCTGGCCGAGGCGGGGGAACTCCCGGGCCGTCTCGGCCAGGAGGGAGGAGTAGGACCGGGGGCGGTCGGTGTTCCGCCGGACCCAGGACAACACTGGGGTCAACCGCATGGTCAACTCCCTCGGCGGCTCCTCCGTGCTGCCCAGCTTCTCCGTGCCCTCGGCCCGGACCGGAACGTGGGGCAGGACGAGCCTGTCACCCCGCTGGACGCAGAGGTTGTTGAGCACGACCCGGAGGGACGCGCGGACCTCGGGATCGGCGCGCCAGGTGGCCGAGGCCGCGTCGAACCACCGCGCGTCGGGGCGTGCGGTCTTCGTCGGAGCGGAGGAGTGGGAGCCGGCCTGGTCCCCCAGGACCGAGACGCTCGCGAGGAGCCCGAACGGGGTGGGCCGCCCCGTGATGCGACGCGCGTACCGGGTCATGGCCACCGCCACCCGCATCAACTTCTTGCGGCTCACCGAACCGCCGTCCAGAATTCTGCGCACTTCTTCCGAAAGGTGACCGCTGGAGACGGCCACGGCCTCCCGGAGGATGTCGTTGGCGGCCAGCTCGGTGATGTATTCGACCAGGTCCGCGTCCGTGCTCGCCGCGACGTCGACAAGGCTCGCGATGGTTTTGTCGAACGTACCACTGGGGAGGGATGCGGTACGGAGGAAAATCGGGCCGGCGGCCTCGAATCAGCGATCTCGTGTCATGGAGGGCAACCTTCTCGGAGAAGATCGGGCTGCCACCGGACAAGTCCGGTGGCAGCCGGATTCTGACCTTCCTAGGAAATTCCTACCGCTCCCGTCGTCAGCAACACATCGGGTTGCAGCCGTTCGTCAGGTTGCAGGACGTTCCGGTCGTGCCCCCGGTATCGCAGGTGACGAACGTGAACATCTCGGGGCGGAACGTCGCGTCAGCACCTCCGGTCACCTCGAGCTGGATGTCGAGATCCAGATCCGCGAGGCCGAGTTCCGCTTCGGTCTCCGTGGCGGCGGTCGCTGTGGTCACGTTGCCTCCTTGATATCCGGACGGTCGAAACACCGTCGGCGGCGGGGAAGGACCGCGCACGCGAAAAGGATCCGAACAGCACACGAGCAACCACCGGAACCGAGCGGTCGAACGCCGGCCGGAGGACTCTCCACCACACCGGGAGGACGCACCGCACGTACGTGATATTTCCACACCATCGGCTTGATTCCCTGCGGAACATTAACACCCCCCTTTGAAGCCGTAAAGAGCGCTCGCTATCACGGAATCCGTTTCCGCGTCCGAATTTAGTTCCCTTCAACCACGACTTGAGCGGGGCGGGACGAGCCCGTACACGTGATTCACAGGCCGAGAAGTCGGTGGCGGCCCACCGGGATCCCGCTCGCGGGAGTGAGGGATCCGGGAGTGCCCCGTCTCGCCTGGCGAGCACTCGGGAGGTGGGCTCGCACACCGACTCCGGGGCACCCCGTGGCACGGCTCGGAGGCGGCGGTGGGCGGTCGGATCAGGCGGGCGGTCGGATCAGGCGCGGGCGGTCGGATCTTCGGTGGCACGGGCAGGCGCGCCGGGTCGCCCACACCCGCGCCCCGACGACGCCTCGATGTCGGGGCGTCGACCGGGGGCAGGCGTTCGGGCTCCCGGGTGTCTCCGCGCACGGTGGGAGCGCCGCGCACGGTGGGAACGGTGCGCGCGGCGGGAGGCGGAGGAGCGGCTCAGCTCCGGCGGCGGGGGCGCAGGCGGACGCCGGGCAGTTCCGGCGCGGGGATGCGGTCGGTCCCGTGACCGGCCACCACACCGAACCTGCCGTCGCGGTTCTCCCAGTCGGCCCGTGCGGCCTCGATCTCGGCGTGGTCGCGACCGACGAAGTTCCACCACATGACCAGGTCGTCCCGGAAGGGTTCCCCGCCGAGCAGCAGGAGTCTGGTTCCCTCCGCCGCGCCTCGGAACTCCAGCCCGCTCCGGCCGGTGCCGAGGTAGAGCAGCGGACCGGGGGTGACCCGACCCCCGTCCACCTCCACCTCGCCGGAGACGACCAGCACGGCGTGTTCGAAGTCCTCGCGCACCGGCAGTTCGGCGCTGCCGGCGGAGAGGGACAGCTCCGCTCCGACCAGGGGGCTGTGCGTCGTCGCCGGGGAGCGGACCCCGGCGAGTTCACCCATCAGGACGGTGGCCCGCAGCTGGCTGGTCTCGTGGCGGGGCAGGTCGAGGTGCTGTTCGAATCCCGGGTCGATCCCGGCCCGGTCGGCGGGCAGTGCCACCCACAGTTGCAGCCCGTGCAGCAGCTCCCCGTCCCCGGGGGAGAACTCGGAGTGGGAGACGCCTCGGCCCGCCGTCATGAGGTTCAGCTGACCGGGGCGGACGAGCACGTCGCTGCCGAGGCTGTCGCGGTGCCGGATCTCGCCGCTGATCGGCCACGTCACCGTCTGGAGGCCGATGTGCGGGTGGGGTAACACCGTCATGGGGATGCGTTGGGGGCCGAACTGGTCGAGGAAGCACCAGGCGCCCACGGTGGGCAGGGTGCGCTGGGGCAGGACGCGGTCCACCCGCACTCCCCGGATCCCGCCGAGGGGTACCTCCCGGGCCGGGTGGAGCTCGCGGACCGGGCGGCCGGGCGCGGCGGAGGCGCAGCGGGTCTCGGCGGGATGAGCGGCCAGGTCACTCATCGCCGTCGCCGCCCTGCGAGCGGGGCTGGCGGACGTGCGGCGCGTAGCGGGGGTTCCTGGTGACGAAGTCGGCGATGAAGGAGCACACCGGGACGATCGTGCGGCCGCGCGCGACGGCGTCGTCCAGGGCTCCGGCGGCGAGCCGGGTGCCCAGGCCCTGTCCGGCGAAGTCGTTGGACACCTCCGTGTGGGTGAACACGGTGGAGTTGCCGACCTCCTGGAAGTCGGCGAACCCGGCCCTGGCGTCACCGACCCACACCTCGTACCGGGTCCGCTCCTCGTCGCGGACCACCCTGGTTTCCTCGACCACCGCGTGCCCTCCCTGCTCACCGTCTCCCCGCACCGGGTGACGGGGACGTCCCCGCATTCTGCCAACCAATCCGGCACCGCGACGATCGCCCGACCCCCTTGCCAGGCTGCCTAGGCTGGCCGTGATCGCGGTCGCGGTCGCCTCGCCCCCGATCCCGGCGGGAACCGGTCGGCGCTGGGCGGGGACGCGGAGCAGCACGGGAGGCGCGGATGCGGGTCAGGGTCGTCGGTGCCGGGGTGATGGGGCGGGGCATCGCCCAGTGGGCGGTCACGGCCGGTCACACCGTCGAACTCGCCGACGCGGAGCCGCCGGCCGTGGTCGCGGCGGTGGAGTTCGTGCGGTCGATGCTCGACCGCGCGGTCGAACGGGGCCGGCTGGACGCAGAGCAGGGTGAGCGGGCGCGGGCGCTGCTGGTGCCCCTCGACTCGCCGTGGGTGCCCGGCCCGGAGGTGGACCTGGTGGTGGAGGCGGTGCGGGAGGACCTGGCCACCAAGGTGGAGGTGTTCCACCGGCTGGCGGAGGTGTTGCCCGCGCGCACGGTGTTCACCAGCAACACCTCGTCGATCCCGATCACCAGGATCGCGGCGTCCCTGGCGGACCCGTCCCGGTTGGCCGGCCTGCACTTCTTCAACCCGGTCCCGCTGATGCGGCTGGTGGAGGTCGTGCCGGGCGCCCGGACCCGGCCGGAGATCCCGGTGCTGCTCACGGAGTTCGTGCGGGCCTGCGGGCACCGGCCGGTGGTGGTGGCCGACACCCCGGGGTTCCTGGTCAACCACGCCGGACGCGGGCTGGTGACGGAGGCGTTGGCGCTGGTGGAGGAGGCGACGGCGAGCGTGCCCACCCTGGACGCGGTGGCCCGGGACGTGCTCGGGCTGCGCATGGGGCCCTTCGAGCTGATGGACCTCACCGGGCTCGACGTCACCGACGCGGTCATCGACTCGGTGTGGCACGGCTTCCGCTGTTCGGACCGGCTGCGGCCGTCGTTCCTGACTCCCAACCGGGTCGCCGCCGGCCTGCACGGCCGCAAGACGGGCGAGGGCTTCTACTCCTACGACGGCACCGGCCCGTCCCGGCCGGTGGAGCCGCCGGTCACGGGGAACCGGGACCGGGTGTTCCGGGTGGTGGGGTCCGGGGTGGACGCCACCGCCCTGCGGAACCGGCTGGTGGCCGTGGGCGGGAGCTTCGTCGACAACCCGGCCGTCGCGGCCGAGGACACCCCGGTGCTCGTGCCGACGTGGGGGACGACGGTCGCGGCGCTGGTCGCCGAACACCGGCTGCCCCCGGCCGGCACCGTCGGGGTGGACCCGCTGTCGCTGGCCCCGGACAGCGCGCGTGTCGTGCTGGCCGCGACTCCCGCCGTCGACGGCTCCGTGGTGGCCGATGCCCGCGCGGTCCTCGCCGGCCCGACCGGCAGTCCGGACGAGCGTGCGGTGTCGGTGGTGCGGGACACCGCCGGGTCGGTGGCCCAGCGCCTGGTGGCCTCGATCGTCGGGGTGGCCGCCTCCATCGCGGAGCGGGAGCTGGCCAGCCCGGAGGACGTGGACCTCGCGGTGACC
>NZ_AGVX02000375.1 GCF_000239155.1 Actinoalloteichus spitiensis RMV-1378 | reverse complement strand
CGGTGGTGCCGGTCCTCGTGGTCGCCTCGCGCCCGCCGCCGCCCGGCACCCCGGTGATCGACGGCAGTGAGCGGTGGGTGGGCAGACCTGGACACGGGAGCGCCGCTCCTCGGCCGACTCCGGTGAACGGTCCGCTCCCCGGCGACACGGCCGCTACCGGACCTCCTCGGCGCAGCGCCCTCCCGCGCCGAGGTCCGCTCGCCGTCCCGGAAATGCCGGGCGGGAGCGCCCGCCGACCGGTCTCCGCCCCCGGGTCTCCGCCCCCGGGCTGGGCTCCGGGAAAGGCGACGGGACGTTCGGGGAACTCCCGACCGGAATGGTGCCGATTCGCTCGGAGCGCCCGGGGGAATCGAATGCGGGGCGGGCGCCTCGGATTGTGTGGGCGCGCACTGGTGCGGTCGGAGGCGGATTCGACTCCGTACTCCCGGCGGGGGAGGCGACCGGTTCCTCCGGTGGGGCGGGGGGTGCCACCGCCGTCGGTGGGCGCGGGTCGGCGGAAACCCGGGAAGTCGGAACCGCCCGTGTGGGGCGGCCTGACCAGGGGGTTCGGTTCCAGCTGCCGGGAGGTCGCCGGCGAACCGCACGCTCCCCGGCTACGCCAAGGCGGCGACCCCCGGGGCAGCGCGAACCAGTCCGGAGATCCGGACGAGATTCGGGTGTGATCAGGGTCGTGAATCGAGCGGCCCCGGTCGTCGCCGTGATGCGGAGGGATGCGGACACCGCGGTCGACGCCGTTTCGACGATTCCCGTCGAATTCCTCCCCCTGTCCCGGAAACACCGGGAAAACCTTGACTTCCGCTTTCACCCCGGGTGAGGCTGGCTGTTCTCGGGGGAGTGGGCGCGCAGCGGAAACGACAGCCTCGACGTGAGGAGAACTGGGAATGCGACCACGCATCCTGCCCGCCTTCGTTGCCGTCCTCGTGGCGGCGGCCGCGGGTGGAGCCGGCCACGCCGTCGCGGGAGCGAGTCCTGCCGCGCCGCCCCCCACCGCCGGGCCGCCCCCGGCCGTCCAGGTGCACGAACAGGCCCACGACTGGCGCAACGTGGAGATCGTCGGCGGCGGTTTCGTGACGGGCATCGAGTACCACCCGACCGAGCCGGGCCTGGTCTACGCGCGCACCGACATCGGCGGCGCCTACCGGTGGGACACCGGGACCGGTCGGTGGTTGCCGCTGACCGACTGGATCGGGTGGGACGACTACAACCTGCTCGGCATCGACAGCGTCGCCCTCGACCCGTCCGACCCCGACCGCGTCTACCTCGCGGCCGGCGCCTACAGCCAGGAGTGGGCCTCCACCGCCGCGATCCTCCGGTCCTCCGACCGGGGGGAGACCTGGGACCGGGTGGACCTGCCCTTCCGGCTGGGCGGCAACGAACCGGGGCGGTCCATCGGCGAACGGTTGGTGGTGGACCCCCACGACAGCGACATCCTCCTGCTCGGCACCCGCGACGACGGTCTCTGGCGCAGCACCGACCGGGGAGCGACCTGGGCCGAGTTCGGCGACCTGCCCTCCCCGGGCCTGGCCGGCATCGGGGTGGGGCCCGTCCTCTTCGACCCCGCCAGCGGTGAGGACGGCGCGCCCACTCCCGTCGTGTACGCCGCCGTCGCCGGAGAGGACACCCCGCTGTACCGGAGCGACGACGGTGGGCGCACCTGGGACCCGGTCCCCGGTCAGCCCACCGGCCTGATCCCGCACCAGGCGGCGCTGGCCGGCGACGGGGTGCTCCACGTCAGCTACGGCGACCTGCCGGGCCCGTACGAGATGTACGACGGCGCCGTCCACTCGTACGACCCGGAGGCCGGGACGTGGACGGACATCACGCCGCTGCGGCCCAACGAGGGGGCCGAGGACGGGTTCGGCTACGGCGGCCTGGCCGTGGACCCCACCGACCCCGACACGCTGATGGTCGCGACCATGGGGCGCTGGGGGCCGGTCGACGACATCTTCCGCACCACCGACGGTGGCCAGAACTGGGTGTCCATCCAGGAGGGGCAGCACCTCGACACCTCGGTGTCGCCGTTCCTCGACTGGGGGGAGACCCCGAAGCTCGGCTGGATGATCGGGGACCTGGAGATCGACCCGTTCGACCCGGGGAGCGTCCGCTACGTCACCGGGGCCACCATCTTCGGCACCGACGACGTCACCCCCGCCGACGCGGGAGCACCCACGGACTGGTCGGTCCGGGCGGAGGGCCTGGAGGAGACGGCCGTGCTGGACCTGGTCAGCCTCCCCGGCGGGCCGCTGATCAGCGGGCTCGGTGACATCGGCGGCTTCACCCACCACGACCTCACCACCAGCCCACCCGCCGGGATGCACCAGAACCCGATCCTCGGCAACACCACCAGCCTCGACCACGCCGCGCACGACCCGGACACCGTGGTCCGGGCCGGGACCGGCGGCGACACCTGGGCTGCCTACTCCACCGACGCGGGGGACAGCTGGCAGCCGTTCCCGACCCAGCCCCCGTCCAGCACGGGTGGCGGCACGATCGCGGTGTCGGCCGACGGTGGGGCGGTGGTGTGGACGCCGGAGGACGGCACCGCCCACCGCACCACCGACCTGGGCCGGACCTGGGCCCCGGCCGCGGGGTTGCCCGAGGGCCTGACCGTGCGCTCCGACCGGGTGGACGCCGCCGTCTTCCACGCCGTCGACCCGGAGGAGGGCGCGCACTACCGCAGCGACGACGGTGGGGCGAGTTTCGCCCTGGTCGGCGACGACCTCCCCGCGACCGGCCAGGCGCAGTGGAAGGCGGTGCCCGGCGTCGCCGGCGAGGTGTGGCTCGCCACCGGGTGGGGCGGGCTCCACCGGTCCACCGACTCCGGCGAGAGCTACGTCCAGGTCCTCGACGAGGCGCACACCGTGGGGTTCGGGGCGCCCGCCCCCGGGGCGACGGCCCCGGCGGTGTTCGTCACCGGTGTCGTCGACGGCGTGCGCGGCGTCTTCCGGTCGGACGACGCCGGCGCGACCTGGGTCCGGGTCAACGACGACGACCACCAGTACGGTTGGATCGGCCAGACCATCACCGGGGACCCGGACCGCCACGGCCGCGTCTACCTCGGGACCAACGGTCGGGGCATCCTCTACGCCGACCCGGTCGGCGGCTGAGCACCACCGGTGGGCGGGCCACCGCGCCCGCCCACCGCCCCGCCGGCCGTCCTCGGGACGTGGGGGCGCCGTCAGCTGGCGGTCACCGCGCCGAGACCGCGCAGCGCGCGCACGAGGGTGCGCATCACCGCCACCGATTCCTCGTGCCGCATCAACGGGCTCTCCACCTCCCCGGCCCGCACCGCCCGGTGGACCTCCCGCAGCTGGTGACCGTAGCCCCGGCCCTCGATCGGGTGCTCGAACACCTCCGGGTCCCGTCCCGGGGTGACGAGGGTGAGCGAGCTCGGGTTGAAGAAGGGGTCGGCGAGTTCGAGGCGACCGGTCGTGCCGACCACCGAGGCCCGCGCCGTCTGGTGCGCGACCAGCGTGCAACCCAGCGACGCGTACCTGCCGTCCGGGTAACCCAGCAGCAGACCGGCCTCCGCGTCCACCCCGTTCGCGGCGAGGCTCCCCCGGACGGTGAGCTCGGTGGGTTCACCCAGGACCAGGTGCGCGAACGACACCGGGTAGACCCCGAGGTCCAGCAGGGCACCACCGCCCTGGGCCGGGTCCCACAGCCTGGCCGCCGGATCGTAGGGCACGGCGAACCCGAAGTCGGCCCGCACCGAGCGGACCTCGCCGACAGCGCCGTCCGCCAGCAGCGCGCCGAGCCGGCGGATCAACGGGTTGAAGCGCGTCCACATCGCCTCCATGAGGAACAGCCCCCTGGCACGGGCCAGCGAGGTCAGCTCCTCGGCCTGGGCCACGGTCACCGTGAAGGCCTTCTCGCACAGCACGTGTTTGCCCGCGAGCAGGGCTGCCCTGCTGACCTCGTGGTGTTGGCTGTGGGGCGTGGCGACGTAGACCACGTCCACGTCCGGGTCGTCGAGCAGCGCCCGGTAGTCGCCGTAGGCGCGTCGCACGCCGTGCCGTGCGGCGAACTCCTCCGCCCGCTCGAGGCGACGCGAGGAGACGGCGTGCGGGATCGCGTCTGGCAGGCGGGCCAGGTCCTCCACGACGGTGCCGGCGATGCCACCCGTCGCGACGATCCCCCAGTTCAGCGGCCTGTCCGGTTCCACAGTCACGATCAGTGAGACTACGCGGGACTGTCACACGGGTGGGTGTGGACTGACCGGATTCCGCCGTCCTCTTCCGTCACTTCCGAGGTGGGGAGGGGCGGCCGGGTTCGGGTCGACGGCACCAGGGGACGGCCCGACACTGGGGGAACCCGGAGCGGGACACCCCGCCCGGAACGAGCCCGGAGTGAGAAGGACGGCGATCCGCATGCCGGACAGCACGCGGCCCCCGGTCCGCGCGGGACGGGAGTCGGGGTGACGCGCCGCGCGAGCGGCGACGAGGGCGCGCCCGGCGGCGGCCACGAGGACCACGCGGAACAGGCGGATCACGGCCACGCGGATCACGCCTCGGTCTTCCGCCGACGTTTCTGGGTCAGCCTCGTCCTCGCCGTCCCGGTGGTGCTGACCAGCCGGATGATCTCCGACTGGTTCGGCTACCCCGTCGCCGACCCGGTCGCGTGGGTGGCCCCCGTCCTGGGAACGGTGCTCTTCGGGTACGGCGGTTGGCCGTTCCTCGCCGGTGCCGCCACCGAGCTGCGGGCCCGGAGACCCGGGATGATGACGCTGGTCGCCCTGGCCATCTCCGTCGCGTTCGTCGCCAGCGCACTCACCACCCTCGGGTTCGGCGGGTGGGACCTGGACTTCTGGTGGGAGCTGGCGCTGCTGATCGTGATCATGCTCCTCGGGCACTGGCTGGAGATGCGGGCCCTGGGGCAGGCCAGTGGGGCGCTGGAGGCACTGGCCGAGCTGCTGCCCGACGAGGCGGAGTTGCTCGGCGACGACGGGGAGCCCCGCCCAGTCCCGCTCCCCGAGCTGCGGGTGGGGGACGTCGTCCTCGTCAGGTCCGGCGGGCGGGTCCCGGCCGACGGCACCGTCGTCGCGGGGAGCGCCGAGGTGGACGAGTCGATGGTGACCGGCGAGTCGCAGCCGGTCACCCGGGAGGAGGGAGACCCGGTCGTCGCGGGCACCGTCGCCACCGACTCCGCGTTGCGCGTCCACCTCACCGCCGTCGGCGACCAGACGACACTGGCCGGCATCCGCCGGCTCGTCGCCGAGGCGCAGAGCTCGAGTTCCCGGGCGCAGGCCCTGGCGGACCGCGCCGCGGCCGCCCTGTTCTACTTCGCGCTGGTGGTCGGCCTGCTGACCTTCGCCGTGTGGTCCCTCCTCGGCGAGACGACCTCGGGTGTGGAGCGCACCGTGACGGTGCTCGTCATCGCCTGCCCCCACGCGTTGGGGCTCGCGATCCCCCTCGTCGTCGCGATCTCCACCTCCCTGGCCGCCAGGGCCGGGATCCTGGTCACCAGTCGGCTCGCCCTCGAACGGATGCGGACCGTCGACACGGTCGTCCTCGACAAGACCGGGACCCTCACGACCGGACAGCCCTCCCTGGTGGGGGTGGAGGCCGTCGACGGTGACGCCGAACGCGTCCTGCTGCTCGCGGCGTCGGCCGAAGCCGAGTCGGAACACCCGCTGGCCCGCGCGCTGGTCGCCGCCGCGCGGGAGCGCGGCGAGCTCGAACCGGCCGCGGACTTCCGCTCCCTGACGGGTCGGGGCGTGACGGCACGCGTCGGAGGCGTCGACATCGCCGTCGGCGGCCCGGCCCTCCTCCGCCAGCTGGGACTCCGCGTGCCCGAGCGGCTCGAACCCGCCACCGGGAGGTGGGCCGAGCGGGGCGCGGCCGTGCTCCACGTCGTGCGGGACGGTGAGGTGGTCGGGGCGGTCGGGCTCGCCGACACCGTGCGCCCGGAGTCCACCGAGGCCGTGCGCGGGCTCCGCGCCGAAGGGCTCGCCGTGCTCATGATCACCGGGGACGCGCGGCACGTCGCGGAGGCCGTGGGGCGCGAGGTGGGTGTCGACGAGGTCATCGCGGAGGTGCTGCCCGAGGACAAGGACGCCGCCATCACCCGGCTCCGGGACGAAGGGCACCGGGTCGTGATGGTGGGCGACGGGGTGAACGACGCCCCCGCCCTGGCCAGGGCGGACGTCGGGATCGCGATCGGTGCCGGCACGGATGTGGCGATCGAGTCGGCCGGCGTGGTCCTGGCCTCCGACGACCCGCGCGGTGTGCTGGCCGTCCGGCGGCTCTCGGCCGCCACCTACCGCAAGATGTGGCAGAACCTCGCGTGGGCGACTGGTTACAACCTGGTCTCGGTTCCCCTCGCCGCCGGCGTGCTCGCCCCCGTCGGTTTCGTGCTGCCCCCGGCCGTCGGGGCGGTCGTGATGAGCCTGTCCACCATCGTCGTGGCCCTGAACGCACAGCTCCTGCGCCGCGTCCGACTACGCCCGTCCGGGTGAGCGGGTGGGGTTGGGAGCGTCGACGGCGTTGGCCCACGGCCAGCCGGGCGCGGTGGCCCCCTTCAGTAGGATCCCGGGCGGATGGAACCACCATCGTGCGCGTTCCCCACCGCCCGGCCGCCGACGGTCCTCCCCCTCCCACCGGTCGGGCACCGTCCTGCGGCGCAGGCCGGTCACCGCGCGCCCCGTCCCTGCTGACACGACGAGGAACCCTGACCATGACTGTGAGGCCGTGGACCAAGGCCGCGCTGCTCGCGGCGGTGACCGCCGCGGCGCTGGCCGGCTGCACCTCCCACGAGATCAACAGCGATCCCGAGCCAGCCGGCCCCCAGTTGGAGTTCACCTCCGAACCGTCCTACACGGAGGAGGACATCGCGCTCGCCCACGACATGGTCGCCCACTACGAGCGCACCGTCGCCCTGTTCGATGCCCGAGGCGAGGAGAACGCGCGCCTCACCTCGCCGGCGCTGCGGGAGTACGCGGACCGCACGGCCATCGAGCACACCCGGCTGAAGGACCGCTTCGTCGGCTTCTCCTACATGACGGGCCAGTGGCCACCCCTCGAACCGCTGGACGACCCGCCCGCGTTGCCCGGTGACGAGGAACTGTCCCCGGCGGAGCAGGTGGTGGAGACCGAGCCCGAGGCCGACCCGTCCGACGCCGAGGGGGAGGGTGAGGGGCCCGAGGAGAGCCCGTGGCCGAGGGTCCAGCGGCTGGAACAGCTCCAGGGCCCGGAGTTCGACCGGTTCTGGCGGGACTCGCTCGTGGCCAGCCACGAGATCGCGTTGGAGAAGGCCCGGATCATGCTCGACGAGGCTCCCGCCCGGGAGCTGCGGGAACTCGCGCAGCGGGTGCTCGACCGGAACCCGGGAGAGATCGAGGAGCTCCGCGCGCTCCCGCTGTGAGCCGCTCCCGAACACGCACACCGCCGGCCCGTCGTCCACTCTGGACGGCGGGCCTGCGGCGTTCCGGGGGTTCGCTCCTCGGGTTCGCCGCCGGCCACCGGCTGGCCGCGTGACCCGGGGGCGCTCGCCTTCGCGGGCACCACCCGGGCGCGGGCACCACCCGGCGCGGCGACGGCGCGGGGCACCGGCTCCCACCACCCGCGAGCCCCGCCTTCCGCCGACTCCACGGCACTCCGCCCGCACTGCCTGTCCGGGTACTCCCCCGACGGACACGCCGCGGACCCCGGGTTTTCCCACGGTGAACCGATAGCCTGGGGCGGATGAACGGGTGGAGGAGCGCGCACGGCCGGTGGCTGGTCCTGCTCGTCCTGCTCGTCGGCCTCGTCGGCGCCCACCACGTGGTGGGCCGCGCGACACCGACCGCCCCGTCCCCGGTGGCCGTGTCCTCGTCCTCGCCGGCCCCGCCGCAGTGGGCGGTCGGGTCCGATGCCTGCTCGTCGTGCGCCGGGACACCCGTGGTGGCCGAGGACTCCCTGTTCCACGTCTGCGTCGCGGTGGTGCTGGCCCTCGCGCTGGCCGCCCTGGCCCGCCGCCCCCGCCCCCTCGTCGAACTCCGCCCCACCCGCCGGCACC
>NZ_AGVX02000376.1 GCF_000239155.1 Actinoalloteichus spitiensis RMV-1378 | reverse complement strand
GGGTCCACCCCCGTGGCCGGGGCCCGCCGCCGGTCGGGCTCATGCGCGGGGGGCGGTGTCGTCCGGTTCGCTCGGGGTGTGCTCCCGGACCCGGCCGGGGGTTGGGACCACGGCTGCCCGGTCCCCCACCAGCACCGCCCCCGCCGCGTCGGGTCCGGGGAGGCGTTCCCGCGCCGCGCTCCGGCGCTTCCTGACGATGGTGACGACCACCGCGGCGAGCACGATCGCGCCGAAGACGAACCAGCTCGTGACGCCGAGTTTGCGTTCGAGGTACTCGGCGGAGGCGCCGGCGGCGGCGCCGATCGAGACGTGCAGGAGTGCCCAGCAGGCGGCGCCGGAGATCGACGCGGGCAGGAACCGCGCGTACGGGAGCCCCGCGGCGCCGGCCGAGGCCGGGGTGAGGGTGCGCACCACGGGGAGGAAACGGGCGGCGAACACCGCTCCACCGCCGTGGCGCCGGAGCAGTTCGGCCGCACGGTCCCAGTGTTGGAGGCCGACGCGGCGCACCAGGCGGCTCTCCCGGAGCCGAACCCCGTAGCGCCGACCCAGCCAGTAGCCGATGGAGTCCCCGGTGGCGGCGCAGGCGGTGACCACGAGGCAGAGGACCACGAAGGTCCAGGCGTCGCGAGCGGTCGTGGAGGCCACCAGCAGGCCGGTCTCGCCGGGCACGAGGAAACCGAGTCCGAGGGTGCACTCCGCGAGGACGAGCAGACCGGCGGCCACGATGACGGCGGGCCTGGGCAGGTCGGCGACGGCGTCAAGCATCTCGCTCACCACTGCCACCAGCATCGCTCCCGTTCAGTCGCGTTCGCGGTCCGGCCGGCCGGGCGGCTGTCGCGGGTCGGGGCCGGCCAGCCGTCGGGCGCATGACCCACCGGACCAGGTCAGCCTTGGGGCAGGTGACCCGCTCGGCTACTCATCCTCACTGGTAGGACGTGAGTCGCGCGTTCGGGTTGCGCCAGCACGCTGTGCATCCGACGAACAATCCTTAACCCGACTGGTTGATTCGTTTTGTCTTTTAGGCCCTATTTGGTCAAGATGTAACCAGCCGGTGGCGGCAGTTGGACTCACTCCTTCGTGCCGCTGGAGCAGTGGAGGTGACCATGAGGAGCGCGCTCGCCCGTCGCCACTCCCCCAGACCTCCCGGCTGCCGGTTAGGCGGACCGGTGGACTGACGGGCCCTCGCGGGCTCCTGGGCACCGACCGGGCCGCTCGGCACCACCAGGACCTCCGCCGGCACCGACGCCGGTTCGACAGGGCCGGACCTTCCGCGCCCGCCCGAGACCCGGGCGGCACCGGCCTCCCCCTCCACGCCCGCCGTCGAGCGGGAGGGACCCACCCGACCACCACGACCGCGCCGCCGCGCGACCCGCACGGCGGTCGACGCCGCGCCTCCCACGACGACCACTCCGCGTGTCGGACCAAACCCACGCGGTGACGACAACCGAAGGACGTCTCCATGCAGAAACGCGACGAGTCCCACCCGCACGGCGGGGAACACACCGCGGTCGACCCGCCGGAGACCCGCCCACCCGGCCGGCTGTCGTCACTGGCGCGGCACGACCTCCCGGCATCCCTGGTCGTCTTCCTGGTGGCGCTCCCCCTGTCGTTGGGCATCGCCGTCGCCACCGGCGCGCCGCTCATGGCCGGCCTGGTCGCCGCCGTCGTCGGCGGCATCGTGGGCGGTGCGCTCAGCGGAGCTCCGCTCGGGGTGAGCGGGCCAGCCGCCGGCCTGGTCGTGATCGTGGCCGGGTTCATCGAACAGTTCGGCTGGGCCGCCACCACCGGGATCGTGGTCGCCGCAGGCATCGTCCAGGTGGTGCTCGGGCTGAGCCGCGTGGCGGGGGTCGCGCTGGCGCTCTCACCGGCGGTGGTGCACGGGATGCTCGCCGGTATCGGCATCACGATCCTGATCGGCCAGTTCCAGCTCGTTCTCGGGGCCGAAGCGCGGACCGGCGCCCTCGACAACCTGCGCGCCCTCGCCTCGAACCTCGCCAACGCGCACCTGCCCACGGTCGTCGTCGGCGGTCTCACCATCGGTCTCATGCTGGGTTGGCCACGACTTCGGCGGGTGAAGGCGGTGCCGGCGGCGTTGGTGGCGGTGGTGGGGGCCACGATCACGGCCTGGGGGCTCAACCTCGATGTCGACCGGGTCACGCTCCCGGAGGACCCCCTCGGCGAGCTCGCGCTGCCGGAGGTGCCGACCGGCCCGGTCGGTGCCATCGTCCTGGCGGTGCTCACCCTGGCGCTCGTCGCCAGCGTGGAGTCGCTGCTGGCCGCCGTCGCGGTCGACCGGATGCACTCCGGGCCACGGGCGAACCTCAACAAGGAACTCGTCGCGCAGGGCACCGCGAACGTGGTCTCGGGTTCGCTCGGCGGGTTGCCGGTCACCCAGGTCATCGTCCGGAGCACCACGAACGTGGCGGCCGGAGCGCGGACCCGGGCCTCGGCGGTGATGCACGGGGTGTGGATCGGTGCCCTCGTCCTGTTCCTGGCGGACACGCTCGAACTGATCCCGATGGCGGCGCTCGCGGCCGTCCTGGTCGTCGTCGGCGCCAAACTCGTGAACGTCGCGCAGATCCGGATGCTGTGGAGGCACCGGGAGTTCCCCGTGTACGCCACCACCATGCTCGGCGTGGTGTTCATCGACCTGCTCTACGGCGTGCTGCTCGGGATCGCGGTGGCGGTGCTCGTCAGCCTCTACCGCCTCGCGCACCAGCGGGTGGAGGTCCGCGAGCGGGCCCCGGGGGAATGGCTGGTGCGGGTCCAGGGGTCGATGGTGTTCCTCGGGGCCGCCGGGTTGACCGAGCGCTTGCGATCCATCCCTCCTGGCGGCTCGGTCATGGTCGAGCTCCACATCGACTTCATGGACCACGCCGCCTTCGACGCCCTGCACGAGTGGCGGCGGGAGTACGAGCGCCAGGGTGGAACGGTCCGGGTCGAGGAGACCACCGGCGTGTGGTACCAGCACGTCACCGACGGGGCGCGGCCCCGGCGTCGCAAGAGTCCCGTGCACGTGGTGCCGCAGTGGCTCGCCTCCTGGCGCCACTGGCAGCACCCGGCCCGCTCGGCGATCCCCCGGCAACGGGAACGCGGGGAGGACCCGATGATCCTGGGCATGCGGGAGTTCGAACGGCGCTCCGCTCCCCTCGTCCGCCCCTACCTGGCCGAGTTGGCGGCCAACGGTCAACGTCCCAGCCAGCTCTTCCTCTGCTGCGCCGACTCCCGGGTCGTGCCGAACGTGATCACCACGAGTGGCCCGGGCGACCTGTTCACGGTCCGGAACGTGGGCAACCTGGTGCCGCCGTGCGGCGCTCCCGGGGACGCCTCGGTCGGGGCCGCCGTCGAGTACGCGGTGCAGGCCCTGGCCGTCGACTCGATCACGGTCTGCGGGCACTCGCACTGCGGGGCGATGACGGCGGTCGCGCGGGGTGGGACCGAGGGGGACAGCCACCTCTCGACCTGGCTCGCGCACGCCGAGCCGCTGGTCGTTACCCCGCCGTCGGCGCCGACCAACGACCCGACGGAACCGGAACCGGCGTGCCAGCGGTCACTGGCCGTGCGCAACGTCGTCCAGCAGTTGGCGAACCTGATGACCTACCCGTGCGTGCGGGAGGCCGTCGCCGGGGGGCGGCTGCGGCTCGTCGGTCTCTACTTCGACATCTCGGAGGCGAAGGTCTACCTGGTGGACTCCGAGACCGGGGAGCTGCGGGTGCCGGATGAGGGGGAGGCGGCGGTGCCCCTGGGCGACGGCGCGGGGTGAGCGGCGGAGCAGGGGCGCTCCGGTGCCCGTAGCCGACCTCCTCGGTGGCGTCCTCCAGGCCGGGAGCGGGTCGTGGCCCAGCACCACGCCCGCCTCCGGCTGGCCACGGCGGTCGCCGCCGCGCGCGGCCGTACCGAGCGGACACCCCCGGCTCCCGGAGCGGTCGGGACGAGCTCGGAGCCGCCCCGTGCAATGGCGAGGCCGCTCGGGGCACGGCGTGTTCGACACCGCGACGGCGCCGCGGGAGCGGGCCGACTGGTGCCGGGCCGCACCTCGCCGCACCGGGCCACGCCGGCCCTGCGTGCCCGGGGTCGTGGTCCGGCGGGGCGGGTTCGCCACGGACTTCCCGGATCCTCCTGGCGGATCTCCGCCGGACCTCGTCTCGGCCCACCGCCGCTCGCCCCGGCGAGGGGTCGGTGCCAACGGCGTCGACCACGGTGGGAGGTGGTCCGCCTGGCCGTGCTCGCCGCCCGCCTGTCCGCCGGTTGACGGGCTGCTCGGGTGCGTCGGCGGCGGGAACGCCGTACCGCCCTCCCCCCGTCGCCCGCCGGCGCGCGGCGGGCCGCTCAGCGCCCGGGGCTGGCGAGCACGAGCTCGATGACGGGTACCTCCGGTTCGGGGCGGAGGGTGGGCAGCCGCAGCACCACGGAGCCCTCCGGCCCGGGAGCCACCCGGTGGGGGACGTCGGGCCGCCAGTCGCGGATCTCGGTGAACTCCACCTCGGCGCCGTCGTGCAGGAACGCCGCGTAGTCGAGGTGCCCGGCGAGTCCGGGCAACACCACCTGCCCGGAGGGCCAGGCGAAGAGGTGGAGGTAGAGCCGGTCGCCGCGTTGGGTGAGGCGGCAGTCCTCCGGGGTGGGGAACGCGGCCGGCCCGGCGCCGTGGATGGCCTCGGCGTGGACCTCCAGCCAGTCGCCGACCTCCGCGAGGAGGGTTCGGGCCCGGGGTTCGAACTCGCCGCGAGCGGTGGGCCCCACGTTGAGGAGCAGGTTGCCGTTCTTCGCGACGCTGTCCACCAGCACCCGGATCACCTGGCCGGCGTCGAGCCACTGCTGGAAGCCGGGCGCGTAGCCCCAGGACCCGTTGAGGGTGCGGCAGGTCTCCCACGGGAGCCCCCGCTCGGCGAGGTCGTCGTGCGGGGACCGTTCCTCGGGGGTGAGGAAGTCGGCGGAGCCGGGGAGGTCGAGGCGGTCGTTGATGAGGGTCTCGGGTGCGAGTTGCCGCACCATCGCGACGAGGTCGGCGGACCGCCAGTGGTCGCGCCCCTTGCCGTTGTCCAGACCGGAGGCCGGTCCGGGGAAGGAGAAGTCGAACCACAGCACGTCCGGTCGGTGGGTGGTGACCAGTTCCCTGACCTGGGCATGCAGGTAGTCCACGTAGGATCCGAGGTCGCCCTCGTGGTTGTCGCCCCCGCGTTCCCACTGGGGGTGCATGCCGTCCCAGGGGTAGTCGGGGTGGTGCCAGTCGATCAGCGAGTAGTAGAAGCCGACACGCAGCCCCTCGGCCCGGAAGGCGGCGACGAACTCGGCCAGCACGTCACGGCCGGCGGGTGTGTTCGTCACCTTGTAGTCGGTGTGGGCGGAGTCCCACAGGCAGAAGCCCTCGTGGTGCTTGCTGGTCAGCACGGCGTACCGCATGCCGGCTCGCCGGGCGTCCCGAGCCCAGCGAGCCGGGTCGAAGCGGTCGCCCCGGAAGTGGCGGAAGTACCGGTCGTAGTGCTCGTCGTCGAGGTGTTCCCGCAGTTTGACCCACTCGTGGCGTGCGGCGAGGGAGTAGAGGCCCCAGTGCACGAAGAGGCCGAACCGGGCTTCGGTGAACCAGGTGGTCCGTGCCGCGACGGTGCCGGTCATTCCGGTGTCCTTCCTCGTGGGGCCCGCCCGGGTGTCCCCGGGCGGGTCGGTAGCCGGGGCGGTGGCCACGACCGGTGGGGTCGTCAGCCGCCCAGTTGTCGCTTGGCGTCGGTGAGGAAGCGCTCGACGCCCTCCTCGATGGTGAGCCGGCCGAAGGCGACGTCGTCGTTGACCCGCTGGAAGTCCCGCTTGACGGCGCCCTCTCCCGGCGGGGGCGGCGGGGGCGCGGTGGCGAGCTGGTCGGCGATCTCCTCCTCGAAGGTGAACACCGCGAGTTCGGCTCCCTCCAACTCACCGCCCACGGCCTCGCGCACCTCGGTGTTCACCGGCATTCCGCGCGTGGTGCCCTGGATCAGGCCCGCGTCGACGTCGTTGATCATGAAGTCCACGAACAGCGCCGCTTCGGCGGGGTGGTCGGTGTTCGCGGCCACCGAGGCCAGCATCGACGGCTTCGCGTACTGGCCCAGCTCGTCACCGGAGGAGGGGAACGGAGCCAGCCCCATCGGGCGCCCCAGGGTCTGCTCGTAGGAGGTGAACCCGCTGTCGTAACCGAACTCCGAGGCGGACCGGTTCTTGCCCATCGGGCTGGTGGCGATCGAGCCGTCCATGCCGGTGCTGATCTCCGGCGGGGTGGACGCCCCGGACTCGCGGAACTCCGCGGCGAGCTCCCAGAACTGGGCGAGGTCCTCGCCGTCGTAGCCGATCTGCCCGTCGTCGGTGAACAGCTCCTTGCCCTGCTGCCGCAGCCACACCTCGAACCAGTCCTCGGCGCCGCCGAAGTCGGAGGTACCGAACACGGAGGGCTCCGCGTCGCTGCTCTCGCTGATCGCCAGGGCGCCGGCCTGGAAGTCCTCCCAGGTCCAGCCGTCCTCGGGTGTGACCCCGGCGTCCTCCCACAGCTCGGTGTCGTAGATGAGGACCTGGGTGTTCTGCGCCATGGGGATGCCGAAGAGCTTGCCGTCCAGCTGTCCCGAGGCCAGCAGCTCGTCGGGGATGTCCTCGGTGCCGAGGTTCTCGCCCGCCTCGCCGCTGGCGAGGTCGAGCAGCACTCCCCGGTCGGCGTACTCCCGCAGGTACCGGTAGTCCATCTGGACGACGTCCGGGGCGTTGCCCCCGGCGACCTCGGTGGACAGCTTCTGGAAGTGGTTCTCGAAGGACGAGAAGGAGCTCTCCACCCTGATGTTCGGGTGCCGCTCCTCGAACAGGGCGATCGCCTCGGTGGTGGCCTGGGCACGGTCGTCGTTGCCCCAGTAGACGAAGCGGAGGGTGACGTCCCCGTCGCCGCTGCCCTGCGACGACCCGCACCCGGCCATCGCGACCGCGGCCGCCCCGGCGATGGCGAGAGGCCAACGTCTGCGCATGGTGTTGTCCTTCCTGGCTTCCCTTCCCGCCGCCCTCGGCGCACGGGGCCGGGACTGCAGACGACGGCCCCGCCGGTACGGCCGTGGATGTCCGCACTGCTGGCTCGGGGCGTCGTTCGCGGGGTCTGGTCGACCGAGTATGGGTGGTTCTCCCGCCGTCGCCGACCTGTCATCGGATGTCTGGCCCTTCCCGGCCAATCCGCGACGTCCGCTGGAGGCGCGGGGACGGGGGGCGCGCGGTCCGTTCTGCCGGTGCTCGCCGCACGGCCCGGCCGCCGTGTCGTCGAACGCCCTGGTCAGCGGGCTTTGGGTGCCCCGTGTGCCCGGACGGGGCTGGCGGGGCGGCCGGCCTCGGTAGTCGGCGCCGCGGTTCCGGGGTGACCGGGGACGACCGCCTAGGGTGACGCCGACACCCGTCCGCCCGCGAGAACGGGCCGGGTGGGCCGCCGGCCGCCCGGCAACCGGGTACGGGCAGAGGGTCACGATGACCCGGAACGGGGAGGGATCTCGACGTGAGCATCGGAAGCACGCCCGACGGGGACGATGTCGTCCGGGCTCCGCTGTACCGGGACCCGGTGTACGACGGCGCCACCGATCCCACCCTGATCCACCACCGGGCGACCGGGGAGTGGTGGATGTTCTACACGCAGCGGCGGGCCACCGCGGACGTGGAGGGCTTCGCGTGGGTGCACGGCACGGACATCGGGGTGGCGACCAGTTCGGACGGGGGCGCGACCTGGCTGTACCGGGGCGTCGCGGAGGGGCTGGCCTTCGAACGGGGGCGCAACACCTACTGGGCACCCGAGGTGGTCTGGCACGAGGGCCGCTACCACATGTTCGTCTCCTACGTCCGGGGCGTACCCACGGACTGGGTCGGCGAACGGCTGATCCTGCACTACACGTCATCGGACCTGTGGACCTGGGAGTTCCGTTCGGAGCTCGACCTGTCCAGCAGGAGGGTGATCGACGCCGCCGTCGCCCCGCTCCCGGGAGGCGGCTGGCGCATGTGGTTCAAGGACGAGGCGGACGACAGCCACATCCACGCGGCCGACTCGCCGGACCTGTACGCGTGGACGACGGTCGGCCCGGTGATCACCGACCGCCCGCAGGAGGGGCCCACCGTCTTCTCGTTCGCCGGCAGCCACTGGATGGTCAACGACTTCTGGTCCGGCCTGTCCGTCTACCGGTCGCGTGACCTCACGGCGTGGGAACGCCAGGACGAGCCGATCCTGGACCGGCCGGGGGTGCGGGACGGCGACGACGCCGTGGGCCACCACGCGTTCGCGATCACGCAGGGGGAACGGGCCTTCCTGGTGTACTTCACCGAGCCGGGTGGCGGGCCCCGGGCCCGGGTGCAGGTGGCCGAACTCCGGGTGGTGGACGGACGGTTGACCTGTGACCGCGACGCGCCCTTCTCCTTCGCGCTGGACCCGAGGCGCACCGTGGCGTCGCGGGGCGGCCAGTTGCCCGGCTGACCGCCCCGCGAGCCCCGGTCAGGCCGTTCCGACGAGTCCGCCGCCTGCCGAGGTCGGGAGCGGGAGCGCCGGGGGTCGGGAGCAGGTGCTCCCCACCCGGACCCCCGATCGGGTCTCGTTCGAGGTGAGCACCGAGCGCATGACGTCGAGGACGTGCAGCGCGAGCCGGCCGCTGGCCCGGTGTTCGCGGTCGTGGGCGAGCGCGTCGGCGAGGTCGACCAGCCCGTAGCCTCGCTCGGTGTCCGGCGCACCTGCCAACGGCTGCTGCTCGACCCAGCCGTCCGACCCCGGCCGCCACAAGTCGCAGGTGCCGTCGAAGGCGTTCGGGTCGGGGACGGACAGGGTTCCGGCCGTGCCGTACACCTCGATCCTCGGCAGCCGGGACGCGGCGACGTCGAAGCTCACCATCAGGGTGCTGACCAGGCCGGACTCGTGGCGCAGCAGCGCGGAGACGTGGGTGTCCACCTCGACAGGGACGCGCTGCCCCTGCCTCGGGCCGCTGCCCACGGTGCGGGTGTCGGCGGCCCGGCTTCCCGCTCCGAAGACCTGCTCCACCGGACCGAGGAGGCTGATCAGCGCGGTGAGGTAGTAGGGGCCCATGTCGAGGAGGGGACCGGCGCCGGGCTGGTAGTAGAAGGCGGGGTCGTGGTGCCAGGTCTCGTGCCCGGGCGAGGTCCAGAAGGCGGTGGCGGCGACGGCGTCGCCGACGGCCCCGGCGTCCAGCAGGTGGCGCGCGGTCTGGAACCCGGTGCCCAGCACGGTGTCCGGCGCGCAGGCGACCCGCAGCCCCCGGCCCTCCGCGAAGTCCAGCACGGCCCCCGCCTCGGCCACGTCCAGGGCGAGCGGCTTCTCCACGTAGACGTGTTTGCCCGCCCGGAGCGCGGCCATGCTGACCCCGGTGTGCGCGGCGGGGATGGTCAGGTTGACCACCACGTCCACGTCGTCGCTGCTCAGCAACTCGCCCACGCTCCGCGCGGTGGCGGGCGGGTAGGCGGCGGCGAGCTCGGTCGCCCGGTCCTCGACGAGGTCGGCGACGGCCGTCAGGTGCAGCTCGGGGCGGTCGGCGATGGTGCGCGCGTACCGGCGGCTGATCGTGCCGGCTCCGATGATGCCGATGTTCAGCGGGCGGCCCACAGCAGCCCCCTTCCCGTGATCTCTCGTACGGCTGGGTTGGTCAGGTCCGGTAGGTGGTGGCCGAGCGTGGAGACGAAGACGCGGCCCCTCCCCCACGTGCGGGTCCAGATCGCGGGCATCGTGACCGGCTGGTCCCACGGGGTGTCGGGCCCGGCGGGCAGCACGGTCTCGGCGAGCACCTCGTTGTGGGAGTCGGTGGCGACCCAGTACTGCTCGGAGTGCAGGCTCACGCGGTGGTGACCGGTGACGACGGGATGCCGGGCGCGGTCGGGTCGCACGGTCACCTCGAAGTCGGTCAGCCCCGGGGCGTGCCACAGGAACTGCCCACCGGTCAGCCGCTGGTAGTCGATGCTGCCCCGGAAGGCGTCGATGATCCCCCCGTGCCAGCCGGCGAGTCCGGTTCCGGCGCGAACGGCCTCGCACAGGCCCCGGACCTGGTCCTCGGTGGCCTCGCCCATCGTCCAGCACTGCACCACCAGGTCGGTGCCCGCCATCCGCTCGTCGTCGGTGTAGACGTCGAGGGACTCGCTGATCTCGACGGCGAAACCGTGGTCCCGCAGCACCGGCAGGAAGAGGTCGGTGGCGGCTCGCGGCTCGTGCCCGGGCCACCCGCCCCGCACCACGAGCGCCCGTCGGCGGTGGTCGGGCCCGCTCACCGCGTGCCCCCCATCGACGCGGACCGCGCCCCTCGCGGGGTGTCTGACGTTGTCGTCGGGGTGTGTCGCACGAAGAACCCTCACCTCGTCGTGTCCGGTCGCGGTGCCCGCCGGAGGGCGCCGGGGAGGACCGTGACCCTCGCGAACCGCTCAGCCGCCCGAACCTGGAAACGGTTACCACTCAGTCAACCAGTCTGCCAGACCGAGCCCGCGACGCGGTGGGGTCGGGGCCGGTCCCCGGCCCCTCGCCGGTGCCGGTGCGGCGGCGGTGGCACCCGCCGCCCGGCCCTCCGCCGGCAGCACGGTCCTGACCGGCCGGGTCGGCCCTCCCGGAGCGGGTTGGAGCGGCCTCACGGAGCCTGGCCGGGCACCGGCACGCCCAGGTCGCCGGGTGCGCCGCCGGGCCCGAACCGGGCGGGAGCACGGCGCCCGGCAGGCGGCGGCCCGTTCAAGCTGGTCAGCGATCGCTGGGCTGCCGCCCCGGGAGCCCGGGACTACCGTTCGGGTCGTGGGCGAGATCCTGGTGGGCACGGCGGGGTGGACCGATCCCACCCTGCTGGCCACCGACTGGTACCCGCCGGAGGTCCGAACGGCGGAGGACCGGCTCCGCTACTACGCCACGCGGTTCCCGCTGGTGGAGGTCGACTCGACCTACTACGCCTCGCCGGCCGAGAACACCGCCCGGCTGTGGGCGCTCCGCACTCCCGCCGACTTCACGTTCACCGTCAAGGCCTTCTCCCTGCTCACCCACCACCCGACCCGGCCCTCCGCCCTGCCGAAGGACCTGCGGCCCGAGGGGTCGAAGAACCTCTACCAGCGCGACGCCGACCCCGGACTCGTGGAGGCGGTGTGGGAACGGTTCCTGTCGGCCCTGACCCCACTGCTCGACGCGGGGAAGCTGGGCGGACTGCTCTTCCAGTTCCCCCAGTGGTTCCCCATCGGCCGCCGGAACAAGCAGTACCTCCTCGAGTGCCAGCGCCGGTGCGCACCGGTCCCGGTCTGCGTCGAGTTCCGCAACCACACGTGGATGTCGGCGGACAACCAGCGGGAAACCCTGGACTTCCTGACCGACAACGCGCTGCCCTACGTGTGCGTGGACATGCCGCAGGGCTACCCGAACTCGATCCCGCCGGTGCTGGCGGCCACCGCCGGCCTCGCGGTCGTCCGGTTCCACGGCCACTCGGAGGGATGGACCAGCGGGAACGTCCAGGAACGGTTCGGCTACCACTACAGCGGCCCGGAGCTGGCCGAGTGGGCGCCCCGCATCACCGACCTCGCCCAGCGGGCGGACCGCACCCATGTCGTGATGAACAACTGCTACGCCGACTACGCCCACACGAACGCCCAGCAGTTGGCGCACCTGCTGGTCGGGGACTGACCCGCCGCGGGCGGGCCCGACCTCGGCGACGGGCACGGGCACGCGGGCGGGGTGTTCCCGGTGTTCCCGGCCCGGCCCCGCAGGGCCGGCCGATGGCACCGGCTTCCCCGACGAGCTGGACGGCCGCCGCTCGCCGACCAACCGGAGATGGCGCCGCCCACCCACGGGTCCGAGGACGCCCGGACGCCGCATGGAACGCCCGTGGTCGATCTCCACTCACGACGGCAGGAGTTGGCGAGAATGGTTTCCACACCGGATCACGGGAAAGCACGTCCTTTTTCCGGAATTCACCGGGAAACGCACTGACCGTCTGTTCCGGATCATTCGTGCCGGGACGGACCGGCAGGATTCGGTTCCGCCGGAGGACCCGGCACGGGATCACGCGGCCTCGCGGGACACCCCGGCCTCCACGGCCAGCAGCGTGCGGGCGTCGGTCCGCGACGGGGTGGCGCGGCGGCGCCGGGCCCTGGTGGGTCCGCCGGGACGGGACGACCCCCTCCGAGCGGCCGAAACAGGCCGGTAGGCCCCTGTCGTCGACCTCGTGGTGGTGGCGGATCCCGCTGGACGCACCCGCTCGCGCAGGGCCTCGGTCCGGCGGTCCGAGGAGGCGATGTCGTTCGTCACGGCCCCGGAGGCCGTTCCCGGCCGCCCAGCGGCGGCCTCACGGGCCGCGCCCACGAGGGCCCGCTCCGCCATCAGGAACAGGACTCCGCCCGTGATGGACCAGAAAACGAGGTTGACGAGACCGCCCACCGTGACCTCCGTGACTACGCCGTTCTTCGACACCCCCGGAAAGAGCCCGGACATCGTGGTCGCCGAACTGTCGATTCGTTTCGTACCCGTGATGCGCCGAATTATGCTTCTCGGGTCCGACAATTCGTGATCAACGACGAATTGGCTCCGTTCGGACCACGGTCCACTGGTCCGAACGGAGCACAGGCTGGTGTTGGGTGGGACGGGGTGGACGGTCCCGGCGGGAGCTGGTCGGCACGCACCGCCCCGTACCGCCCCGGGGGTCACGGCGTCACGGCGCGCTCCCCCACGGGTACCGCCTCCTCCCCCGCCCCGCCGGCCGAGGACACCGCGGAACGCGGCAGGAACGGGGTCAGCGCGAGCGAGACCACCAGGACGACCAGGTGGTACCCGAGCGCGGCGGCGGCCGCACCCAGGTGGTCGGAGGCGGGCGCGGAGCCGCCAGCGGTCAGGAGTCCGAAGTAGAGGGTGCCGACCACCGCCACCCCGAAGGCACCTCCGCACTGCAACACCGCGTTCGCCACGCCGGAGCCGGCTCCGGCGTGGCGGGCGGGCACCTCGACGAGCGCGATGCTGGTGAGGATCGAGACGCACAGCCCCATTCCCAGGCCCATCACCGCGATCGGCAGGGCGATGGTCCAGGCCGCGCCGGAGCGGGCCACGTCCCCGAGCGCCAGTGCCAGCCCGGCGGTGGCGAGGCAGATGACCGACAGCCCGACCTGGACCAGTCGACGTCCGGCGACCTGGGCGAACCGCTGGGCGATGCTGGTCGTCGCGAGGACTCCCAGGGGGAACCCGACGACGACCAGGGCGGCGCCCATCGGCGTCCAGCCCAGGCCGAGTTGGAGCGCGTAGTGCAGGACGACGAACAGGGAGGAGAGGACCGAATAGACGGCGAACATCACGACGAGTCCGACCGTGAAGGAACGGCGCCGCAGCAGCGCGGGCGGCACCAGCGCGTCCTCACCGAGACCTCGCCGCCGCTGGCTGCGGTGGAAGGCGGCGAACAGGGGCACCGCCACGACCGCGAGGGCCACCGTCCACCAGGGCCAGCCGGCCTCACGCCCCTGCACGAGCGGCACCATCACCGCCGAGGTGGCGGCCACGAGGAGGGCGAGCCCGAGCAGGTCGACGCGTCGCACCTCGGAGGACCGCGACTCCGGCATCCAGCGGAGCGCTCCGAGGAGGGCGAGCAGCCCGATGGGCACGTTGACGTAGAACAACCCCCTCCACCCCAGGCCGAGCGGGTCGACGTGCAGGAACAGCGCCCCGAGGAGTGGCCCTCCGACGTTGGCGAGGCTGAGCACCGCTCCGTACAGGACGAAGGCGCGGGGTCGCTCCTGCGGTCCGAAGACCTGCACGATCAGCGCCATCGCCTGCGGGACCATCAGCGCCGCGCCCAACCCCTGCGCGACCCTGCCGGCGACCAGGACGCCACCGGACGCCGCCGCGCCGCACACGACCGAGGAGAGCACGAACAGGGCGGTGCCGACGAGGAAGACGCGCCGGCGCCCGTGGACGTCCCCCAGGCGTCCGCCGGGGATCATGCCCAACGCGAAGGCCAACAGGTAGGCGGCGACGATCCACTGGACCTCCGCGTCCGTCGCCTGGAGGTCGGCCTGGACGCGGGGCAGGGCCACGCTCACCATCGTGCCGTCCACGAGGTCCATGAAGACCGCGACGAGGACGACCGCGAACGCGGCCCACCGGCCGCGCGGCGGCGACGACGGTATTGCGGTGTCTGACATGATCCATCCTCCAGTACAGGTGCACTCCGAGAAGCACGAAAGTAGAGCATCTCTAATATAGAGACAAAGGAGGGGTATGGTCCCGGACAGCGGCCAGACCGAGAACGGGCGCACCGACGCCCTGTACGACGCGTTGCGCGAACAGGCGATGCGCGCCGTGCTCTTCCACCTGGATGTGGCCAACCGCGTCGGCATCAGCATCACCGACGTCGGGTGCCTTGGCGTGCTCGACAAGGAGGGCGCCATGTCGGCCGGCCAGCTCGCCGAGCGCATCGGCCTGTCGCGAGGCGGGGCGATCACGGCGGCGGTGGACCGCCTGGAGCGGGGCGGTTTCGTCACCCGGCGCCGCGACACCTCAGACCGGCGACGGGTGATCGTCGAGATCGTGCGGGGCGGACCGTACGACCGGGTCGTCGCGGCGCTGGACAGCCTCAGCAGCGCCTACCGGGAACTCATCGCCGACTACGACGACACCGAGACGCGACTGCTGCTCGACTTCACCCGCCGTGCCAACGCCGTCGTCACCGAGCACCTGACGGGCCAACCGCCCACCGGGCGCTGATCCCGCCCCGCCCGGCCGCGCTCGCGGGGGGACGAGGCCGCCCGCGCTCAGTTCCCCGTGGGCCGGAGGCGCAGCTCGGTC
>NZ_AGVX02000377.1 GCF_000239155.1 Actinoalloteichus spitiensis RMV-1378 | reverse complement strand
CGGTCACGGCTCCTCGCCCTCCACGCGCATCACGCTCACCACTTCCCGCACGGCGGAGAGGGCCGCGATCTTCTCGACGGTGCCACGCAACGCGTCCTCGGAGGCGAGGTGCGTGGCGATGACGAGGCTCGCCTCGTCCCGGTGACCCCGCTGGGTCACGGTCGCGATGCTCACGTCGTTCTCCGCGAACACGGCGGCGACCTGCGCCAGCACGCCCGTGCGGTCCGCGACGTCCAGGCTGATGTGGTAGCGGGTGGCCACCTGCCCCATCGGGCGCACCGGGAGGTCGGCGTAGGCGGACTCCCGGGGGCTCCGGCCGCCGGCGACCCGGTTGCGGGCCACCGCGACGAGGTCCCCGAGAACGGCGCTCGCCGTCTGCGCACCCCCCGCTCCCTGCCCGTAGAACATCAGCTGCCCGGCGGCCTCGGCCTCGACGAACACCGCGTTGAACGCGCCGCCCACCGTCGCCAGAGGGTGACCGCGCGGGATCATCGCCGGGTGCACCCGGACCGAGACCGACTCGCCGCCGGCCTCGTCCACCACCCGGTCGCAGATCGCGAGCAGCTTGACGACCCGTCCCATGCCCCTGGCCGCCGCGATGTCGGCGGCGGTCACCCGGGAGATGCCCTCCCGGTGCACGGCACCGGCCGGAACCCGGGTGTGGAAGGCCAGCGAGGCCAGGATCGCGGCCTTGGCGGCGGCGTCGAAACCGTCCACGTCGGCGGTCGGGTCGGCCTCGGCGTACCCGAGCCGGCCCGCCTCCTCCAGGGTCTCGCCGTAGGCGGCCCCGGTGGCGTCCATCGCCGACAGGACGTAGTTGGTCGTGCCGTTGACGATGCCCATCACCCGGTTGACCCGGTCGCCGGCCAGCGACTCCCGCAGGGGTCGCAGCAGGGGGATCGCGCCGGCCACCGACGCCTCGAAGTAGAGGTCGGCCCCCGACGCGTCGGCCGCCTCGTACAGCTCGGGGCCGTGCTCGGCGAGCAGCGCCTTGTTCGCGGTCACCACGGACTTGCCGGCGGCCAGGGCCGTCAGCAGCAGGCTCCTCGCCGGTTCGATCCCCCCGATGACCTCCACCACGACGTCGACGTCCGAGGTCACCAGCGCCTCGGCGTCCGTCGTGAGCAGTTCCTCGGGCACGTCACGGTGGCGGTGCGGGCGGCGCACCGCGATGCCGGTCAGCTCCACCGGCGCCCCCACCCTGGCGGTCAGGTCGGCGGACTGCTCGCGGATCAGCCGTTCGACCTGCGTCCCGACCGTGCCGCAGCCGAGCATCGCGACCCTGACCGGTGGGGTCGAACCGGTAGCCGATCTCATGACACCTCCAGGCGGAGCAGGTCGTCCATGGTCTCCCTGCGCAGCAACAACCGCGCGGCGCCGTCCCGGACCGCGACGACCGCCGGCCGGGGCAACCGGTTGTAGTCGCTGGCCATCGCGTAGCAGTAGGCACCGGTCGCGGCGACCGCGACCAGGTCGCCCGGACGCAGGTCGGCGGGCAGCCAGCAGTCCCGCACGACGATGTCACCCGACTCGCAGTGCTTGCCGACGACCCGGCTGAGCACCGGCGGTTCCTCGGCCCGCCGCGAGACCAGGCGGCAGTCGTACACCGCGTCGTAGAGGGCGGTGCGGATGTTGTCGCTCATCCCCCCGTCGACGCTGACGTAGCGCCGGCTGGCCCCGTCCTGCACGACGACGTCCTTGGTGGTGCCCACCTCGTAGAGGGTGACCATCACCGGCCCGACGATCGAGCGTCCCGGCTCCACCGCGAGCAGGGGCGTGTCCAGCCCGGCGTAGCCGCACTCCCGGCGGACGATCTCCCAGAGGGTGCCGGCGATCTCGCCGACCTCGGGAACCCGGTCCTGCTCGGTGTAGGCGATGCCCAGCCCGCCGCCGAGGTCGAGGGTGTCCAGGTCCGCCATCGCCTGGGCGCCGTGCTCGTCGTGGAGGTCGGAGAGCAGACCGACGATCCGCTTGGCCGCGAGCTCGAAACCGGCGAGGTCGAAGATCTGCGAGCCGATGTGGCTGTGCAGGCCCACGAGCCGGAGCCCCCGCGCCCGCAGCACCCGCCTGGCCGCCTCGGCCGCGGCTCCCCCGGCCAGTGAGAAACCGAACTTCTGGTCCTCGTGGGCGGTCGCGATGAACTCGTGGGTGTGGGCCTCGACTCCGACCGTGACCCGGATCATCACGTCCTGCCGGCCGTCGGCCGGCGGGTTCTCGGCGGTGAGGCGGTCCAGGCGGTCGATCTCCTCGAAGGAGTCCACCACGATGACGCCGACCCCGGCCTCCAGGGCGGCCGCGAGTTCCGGGACCGACTTGTTGTTGCCGTGGAAGGCGATCCGCTCCGGGGGGAAGTCCGCTCGCAACGCGACGGCGAGTTCCCCACCGCTGCACACGTCGAGGCTGAGTCCCTCCTGGGCGACCCAGCGGGCCGCCTCGGTGCACAGGAACGCCTTGGAGGCGTAGTGGACGCGGGCCCGGTCACCGAAGGCGCGCTGGTACTCCCGGCACCGGGACCGGAAGTCGTCCTCGTCGAGGACGAACAGCGGGGTGCCGAACTCCCGGGCCAGCTCGCGGACGTCCACGCCCCCGATCCGCACCGCGCCGTCGGCGTGGCGCGAGGTGTTCGCCGGCCACACCGAGGGCGGCAGCGCGTCGAGCTCGGCGGAGGACGCCGGCCGGGGGCCGGCGGTGTTGACCGGGAGCAGGACCTCCGCGTGGCGGGGACCAGCGGGATGAGCGCGCATGATCACATCCGTTCGGGTGCGCTGACGCCGAGCAGGGCGAGTCCGTTGGCCAGCACCTGCCGGGTGGCGGCGCAGAGCTGGAGGCGGGCCGAGGTCAGCTCGGTCGGCTTCTCGTCGCCCATCGGCAGGACCCGGCAGGCGTCGTAGAACTTGTGGTAGGCGCTGGAGAGCTCCTCCAGGTACCTGGCGATCCGGTGGGGTTCCCGCAGCCGGGTGGCCAACTCCACCTTCTCCGGGAAGGCGGCGAGCTCCCGCAACAGCTCGCCCTCCCGCTCGTGGGAGAGCAGGCCGTAGTCGGTCCGCTCCGGGTCGCCGGCGTCCACCCCGAGTTCCAGGGCGTTGCGCTGGATCGAGGCGAGCCGGGAGTGCGCGTACTGCACGTAGAAGACGGGGTTCTCGTTGCTGCGCGAGCTCCACAGCTCCTGGTCGATGTCCAGCGGGGAGTCCACGGAGGCGCGGATCAGCGAGTACCGCGCCGCGTCCACCCCGACGGCGTCCACCAGGTCCTCCAGGGTGACCACGGTGCCCGCGCGCTTGCTCATCCGGACGGTCTCCCCGCCCCGGACCAGGTTGACCATCTGGCCGATCAGGACCTCGACCGTGCCCGGGTCGTCCCCGAACGCGGCGGCGGCGGCCTTCAGCCTGCCGATGTACCCGTGGTGGTCGGCGCCCAGCATGTAGACGCAGAGGTCGAAGCCCCGGGACCGCTTGTCCAGGTAGTAGGCCAGGTCACCGGCGATGTAGGCGGGTTGCCCGTCGCTCTTGATGACCGGCCGGTCCTTGTCGTCGCCGAAGTCGGTGGAGCGCAGCCACCAGGCGCCCTCGGAGTGGTACAGGCTTCCCGCTTCCTTCAGCCGTTCGACCGCCCGGTCCACCGCTCCCGAGGAGTGCAGGGAGTCCTCGTGGAAGTAGACGTCGAAGTCGGTGCCGAAGTCGTGCAGGCTCCGCTTGATCTGCTCGAACATCATGCCGACGCCCACCCGGCGGAAGGTCTCGGCGGCCTCGTCCTCCGGGAGGCCGAGCACGTCGGGCTCCGCCTGGAGCACGCTGCTGGCGATCTCGGCGATGTAGTCGCCGCCGTACCCGTCCTCGGGCACCGGCTCGCCCTTGGCGGCGGCCACCAACGACCGCACGAAGCGGTCGATCTGGGCGCCCGCGTCGTTGAAGTAGTACTCGCGGGTGACGTCGGCGCCGCGTGCGGCGAACAGCCGCCCCAGGGTGTCGCCGACCGCCGCCCAGCGGGTGCCGCCCAGGTGGATGGGCCCGGTCGGGTTGGCGGAGACGAACTCCAGGTTGATGCGGGTGCCGGCCAGTTCGTCGCCCTCGCCGAAGTGTTCGCCCCGGCGCAGCACCTCCCGGATGACCCGGCCCTGCGCCTCCGGGTCGAGGCGCAGGTTGAGGAAGCCGGGGCCGGCGATGTCCACCGACCGCACGCCGTCCTGGTTCGCCAGCGCCTCGGCGAGCCACCCGGCGAACTCGCGGGGCGGGACGCCGACCTTCTTGGCGACCTGGAGGGCGAGGTTCGTGGCGTAGTCGCCGTGCTCGGGGTTTCTGGGTCGCTCCACGGTCACGGTGGCTGGCAGCACGGTGGTGTCCAGCCCACGGGTGGTGAGCGCTTCCGCTGCGGTGGAACGGATCAGGTCGCTGAGCACGGCGGGGTTCACCCGGGAAAGTCTAGGCAGCGGCCACCACGGCGGACGAGCGGGTTGGCGGGTGGGCGCACC
Organism: Actinoalloteichus spitiensis RMV-1378; assembly: GCF_000239155.1. Classification (GTDB taxonomy): domain Bacteria; phylum Actinomycetota; class Actinomycetes; order Mycobacteriales; family Pseudonocardiaceae; genus Actinoalloteichus_B; species Actinoalloteichus_B spitiensis. Next base: position 3,929 of record NZ_AGVX02000377.1, on the reverse strand, counting down.
CCGTCCCGCCTGCTGGGACGCACTCGGCCGACGGCGCCCGGGAGGTGGCCCAACGCGCCTGTCCGCCCACGTCGCGTCCCCCGGCCGCCCCCCTCGCCCGCTCCGCCGCGGCAGCGGGCACGGTCCGCCACCCCGCTCCGCCCCCGGGTGCAGGAGACGGCGACCACACGTACCGAATTCGGCCTTCGGCTCATAGACTGTCCGCCGTCAGGTGCGGAGTGCGGTAGTCACGGAGACGAGGTCCGACAGGCATGGCGAGCGGAAAGAGCTCCAAAGCGGTGCGCAACGCCCGGGCGGCGACGGCCGTGAAGAAACCCAAGCCCTGGGGCACGCTGGCAGCGGTGGCGGTGCTGGTGCTGTTCGCCGGCGGCATCTTCACGTACGTGTACACGCAGTACGAGGCCACCGCCGACATCCGCGCCTTCACCCCCTCGGAGGAGAACCAGAACCCGGCCCTGGACATCGAGGGCGTCACCAGCGAGGAGTACGCGGGCCAGCTGCACGTGGTCGCCCCGCAGCGGGTCGCCTACGAGGAGTTCCCGCCCAACGGCGGACCGCACGACGAGGTCTGGGCTGGCTGCAACGGCGTGGTCTACGACGTCCCGGTGCGGAACGAGAACATGGTGCACTCGTTGGAGCACGGCGCGGTCTGGATCGCCTACAACGAGGACCAGATCCAGGGTGAGGACCTGGAGACGCTGCGGAACAAGGTGCTCGGCGAGCCGGCGATGATGATGTCGCCGTACCCCGACCTCGACAGCCCGATCTCGCTCCAGGCCTGGGGCCACCGGTTGAAGGTGGACAGCGCGGACGACGAGCGGATCGACCAGTTCATCACCGCTCTCCAGCTCAACGCCTACGTCTACCCGGAGATCGGCGCCACCTGCATGCCGAACCCGGCCCGCTTCGACGTCGACAACCCGCCGCCCTTCGACCCGAGCGAGCCCGGGCCGGACGCCATGCCGATGTCGGCGAACCCGGAGGACTTCGGCGGCTACACCGGCCCCAGCGACGAGATGCTCGACCCCTCGGGCGCGCCGGAGGCGAGCGAGGAGGCCGAGGGCGACGAGGAGCCGGCGGCGGACGAGTCGGAGGCGCCGGGGTCCGAGGAGGGCTCCGACACCTCTGACGAGGGCGACACCAACGACTGAGGGCTGAGGGCCACGTGGTGACGAGGCAGCCGGGGGCGCGGAGCGGGAGCGCCGAGGAGATCGACGGCTCGGCGCCTCCGGGGGCCGGCTCCGGTGGGGCGCCGTGGGTGCGGGCGGTGACCCTCGTGGGCGCCGTGCTGGCGCTGCTGCTCCTCGGCGCCGCCGGCGGGATGCTGGTCGGCCTGCCGGGAGCCGGCGGTTCGGCCGCCCCCTCCGCCGAGTCGGTGGACGTGGGCTTCGCGCAGGACATGACGATCCACCACCGGCAGGCGACGACGATGGCCACCCTCTACCGGGTGAACGGGGAGGACCCGTCGATCTCCCAGCTGGCCTTCGACATCGACACCAACCAGCGTGAGCAGATCGGCTGGATGCAGGGCTGGTTGAACATCTGGGACCGTTCGCTCACGCCGGTGGACGGCTACATGAACTGGATGACCGGCCCGGAGGGCCACCAGCACCACGGCTCCGTGCCCCAGGACGAGAACGGCGCTCCGGCGATCATGCCGGGCATGGCCAGCGAGGAGGAGCTGGCCGAACTGCGGGCGGCGCGGGGCGAGGAACTCGACATCCTGTTCCTCCAGCTGATGCTCCGCCACCACGAGGGCGGGGTCGAGATGGCCACCTACGCGGCGGAACACGCCGGTCGACCGCAGGTGCGCAACCTCGCGGCGAACATGTTGGAGCACCAGACCTCGGAGAGCGCGAAGATGATCGGCATGTTGCGGGAGCGCGGCGCCGAGCCGCTGCCGTTCGACAACTGACCCGACCTCCTCGTGCCCCCGGCGCGCGGGTGCCGTCGGCGGCGGTGGTGCCGGGGCAGGGGTCCCACCACGCCCCGCTGCGGGAACGGTGTCGTACGGGCTCCCCTGCCCGCTGCGTGTTGTCCGGCGTCCTGCGCGACCGGGACGGCGAGCACGCCCGCCAGATCCCGTCCGGGTGCCGCCGGGCGGCTGGGGCGGGCAGGAGCGTGCTGGTCGACGAGCGCGGCTGGTCGGCCTCGCGCGCACGGCAGGAGCAGGCGGCTCGGACGCGGGGACGTCGGAGGCGACCTGGCCGTCCTCGCGTTGTCCCGCTGTCGCGTTGTCCCCCGGTCCCGGGCTGGGTCGCCGGTGCCACGACCGCGTTCACGGCGGCAGGGGAGGCGTCGCGAGGTCTGGCCGCCCGGCCGGTGCCACCGCCGGTGCTGGTGCTGGCACCGCCCCGCTGGTCGTGGCCGCGCGCCGCGGCGGACGGCTCACCAGCTGAGCTCTCGGCAGCTCATCGGGAGGTGGGCGGGCTCCACCTGGAGGGTGGCGTGGTGGATGCCGTACCGGTCCGCGAGCATCCGTTGGGCCTCGCCCAGCACAGTCCCGGTGTCGCCGTCGGTCTCGATCGTCAGGTGCGCCTGGAGGACCTCCATCCCGGAGGTGAGGGTCCAGACGTGCAGGTCGTGCACGCCCGCCACGGCCGGGAGGCCGACGAGATCCCGGGTCAGCTGCCGCACGTCCACCTCGGCGGGTGCCTGCTGGACGAGGATGCGCAGGGCCTGCCCCGCCAGCCGGGCGGTCCGGGGGATGACGAAGGCGGCGATGGCGACGGCCACGAGCGGGTCGGCGTACCGCCAGCCGAAGAGCAGCGTGACGGCGGCACCGATGAGCACCCCCACCGAGGCCAGCGTGTCGGCCAGCACTTCCAGGTAGGCGCCCCGCACGTTGATGCTCTCGGTCGCACCCTGCCGGAGCAGGGCGAAGGCGACGAGGTTGGCGACCAGGCCGGCGACGGCGGCGATCATGACCGGCCCGCCCTCGACCTGTGGCGGGTCGGCGAAGCGGTGGGCGGCCTCGTACAGGATGAAGCCGGCGACGGCGAACAGCAGCAGGGCGTTGGCCAGGGCAGCGAGCACTTCCAGCCGGTAGAGGCCGAAGGTGCGGCGTGTTCCGGAGGAGCGGCGGGCGGCCCGCCGGGCGGCGGTGATCGCGGCGAGGGCCATCCCGATGCCGAGGACGTCGGTCAGCATGTGGCCGGCGTCGGAGAGCAACGCGAGGGATCCGGTCGCGAGGGCGACCACCACCTCGACGACGAGGAAGATGACGAGCACGCACAGCGCGGCCGCCATCCGCCGCACGTGCCTCCCGGAGGCGCTCACCGCGTCCGCCGCGGAGATGCCGTGCCCGTGCCCGTGGGCGTTTCCGTGCTCCCGGTGTCCCTCGTCGGGATGACCGCCGTTGTCCGCTGTCATCGAGTCACCTCCCAGGGCGAACATATAGCGACATGCGCATGAATACAAGTCAGCCCCGAGCGGCGCCCCTGACCTGCGGGAACGAGGGAATCGACTCGTTCGCACGTCAACCAAGGGGGGGGTGTTCGAACCCCCGTTCGGGATGCGCTAAGCTTTCCCCGTCGCCGACGAGGGGAATCCCGGAGCCGGCGGTGGTGAGCCCTCGTAGCTCAGTGGATAGAGCACTGCCCTCCGGAGGCAGGTGTCACAGGTTCGAATCCTGTCGAGGGCGCAACGGTTTCCCGTAGTCAGGCGCGGTGGCGGATCATCCCACCGCGCCTTTTCGCGTTCCGACGGGCGGCCTCCCTCGTGGTCGATCTCGTGTCCGGGCGGCTCCGGGAGCCCGCCGGGGGCGGCTTCGCGAGGGCGAACGAGCCGGTCAGCGCGAGGGCTCCAGCGGCAGGAGCGTTCCACTCCGACGACGGTCGGTCCCCGCGCAGGCGTCCCCGGTGTGAGCCGCGCCCCGCACCCGGCGGGTCGCCCGGGGGAGGAGGCCCGAGCGTCGACGGGCGCCGCCG
>NZ_AGVX02000378.1 GCF_000239155.1 Actinoalloteichus spitiensis RMV-1378 | reverse complement strand
AGGTCGGTGGGGGTGGGCGCGTACCGCGCCCACCCCCACCGCGCTTTCCGGCGCCGGGGCGCCGCGCCAGTCGCGCACCCCCCGGAGCGCGACTGATCTCGGGTGGGCGGCCCCGAAGGTATTCGGTGATCCCGGAACACGGCGGCCGCCTCAGGGGAAACATACCGACCGGTTCCTTTTTCGGCAACGCGTCGCGTAATGACCGTAACCGTTCCGGCGTTCGGTGCACTCGTTCGGATCGCCGATGTGGGTGACACGGTAACTTTGTTGATCACCGACCGATGTCGTCGGTGTGGACCTCGGCCGGGGTCCACGAGTCCGTGTTTCCCCATGTTGGAGCCACGATGCCGCAGCAACATCGGGCCAGGGTCACCCGCGAGGCCATAGTGCTGGCCGCCGCCCGGGAGTTCGCCCGTCTTGGGTTCGGGGCCACCTCCCTGAACGTCATCCTGGAACGGAGCCGGGTCACCAAGGGCGCGTTCTATTTCCACTTCCCGTCGAAAGAGGCACTCGCCCAGCACCTGATTGACTATTCAAGGAGGGGGTGGGCCGAAATCGAGCGGCACCGACTGCGCGGGGCGTCCGATCCGCTCCAGACCGTGGTCCTCATGGTCGACGACTACGCGCGCCTGCTGACCGAGGACGAGCTCGCCTGGGCGGGCATTCGCCTCCTCGGGGAGGACGGCGGGCCTGGTGACCTGTTCGGCGCCTGGTACGTCAGCTGGGAGGGTCTGTTGAGCCGGTTGCTCGCGGACGCGGCGCGGCGGGGGCTGCTGCGGCCCGGGGTGGAGCCGGTCGACCTGGCCGGTGTCATCGCCGCCGGGGTCGTGGGGGCGCGTGCCGTGTCGCACGGCACCAGCGGCAGCGGAGAACTCGCGGAACGGGTGACCCGCCTCTGGCGGGTGGTGTTGCCCGGTGTGGCCACGGAGGGCTGGTGGAACGAGTTCCAGGGGCGGAACCCGGCGCTCGTCGGGGCCTGAGGTCGGCCGGCTCCGCGTGCCAGCGCGGCGGGAGGTCGGGGCTGGGGCTGGTCGGGCGTGGTTCCCGGTGTCGGGACGGGCGCGGGTGGTACGCCGCGCGGCGTACTCCGAACGGAGTAAACTGGCGAGTGACCAGCGACACGTTCTCGATGTTGTGCGGGTGCGGCCCCGCAGGGGTTGGCCGTGCCTTCGGGTCATGGCGCTGGTTGGCAGGGTGAAAATGGGCTCTGACCAGCGAAGATGGGACCGGGCGCCGGGTTGGGGGCGGGGGTCGCGGCTTGGGTGCCCCAGGGGGGTGCAGGCCTCTGACCACCCGTTTTGTCATTCGCCTCGAACGTGTCCTATGCTATGCGTGCTCCCAACGAGAGAAGTTAAAAAAATCGTTGAGGGCGAGGCCGGGTCAGGCTGGTCCGGCCACGCTCCCATCGTCTAGCGGCCTAGGACGCCGCCCTTTCAAGGCGGTAGCGCGGGTTCGAATCCCGTTGGGAGCACGGCACAGCACAAGGCCATCATGGCCCCGTGGCGCAGTTGGTTAGCGCGCCGCCCTGTCACGGCGGAGGTCGCGGGTTCGAGTCCCGTCGGGGTCGCCAGAGCTATCGGTCACCATGACCGGGAGCGAACGGCCAGGTAGCTCAGTTGGTACGAGCGTCCGCCTGAAAAGCGGAAGGTCGCCGGTTCGACCCCGGCCCTGGCCACAGCGGACGAGCAGCAGCGAAAGGGCTCCACCCAGCAGGGTGGGGCCCTTCGTCGTTGGGTGCCCCGACCTGGTCAGCGGCAGCGGCCGCGCGGGGAACCCCGACGCCGCCGTGTGCGGTGGCGCTCCCGCCGCGTGGGCTGGCCCCCGGAAGGAGGGGCTGGTGCTCACGCCCAGGCCGGAGGGCGAACCCGGTCCCGGGCTGCCGGCGGGGAGGGGACCGAAGCCGGGACGTCGTCTCGGGGACACGAAAGGCACGAACCGGGTACGAGGTTGCGGCCGCGTGGGTCGGCACACGATGGCCGAGCCCGGCAGCGCCGCGCGGTCGTGCGTGTCCGACGGTCGTGGCAGGGCGGTGAACGTTCCCACCCGGAAGATGGCGGGGCTTCGGCGGCGCTGGTGCCGCCGCCGTGTCCACGGTCTGCGTGTCGCGGGGTGGGAGCCGGCCAAGCGGAGGTCAGCAACGGTCGTGGTGGCGGCGGAGGACGGCGGCGCGCCTGGCGCGGCCTCCGTCGAGCACCCGAGGTCGACCACCACACGACCGCCGGTCGGGCGGGGCGAGGAACGCCAACCCACGTCGAGCGGGGTCGCCGGCTGCGACTTGCGGACCGACCGCTGGACCACTCCTGGTCGGGGCGGTGCCCGGCCCACCCCTGGAGCGACGGCCCGGGGGAGGCGCGGGACCCGCTGGGGTGGCAGTGGTGACGAACCCGCGGCGGAAGCACGAAGCCGGGGCGGGAGGTGCTGGCACCGGCGTGACCACGGTGACGCTGCGCTGCCTCCCGTGGCGTCTCGGCCCGTGCCGCGACCGGTCGTTCGTTCCCGTTGGCCTAGTGGGCTGAGCCGTTCGACGCGCCCTCCTACGCTGATCGTTTCGATCCGATAACAGACGGTTACCGGCGCCTGGTTTCGCTGCGTGACGGGCCTGCGCCAAGGGCTCGACACCTGTCAGAGCCGTGCGGAGTGCAAGTCCGGAGATCGACTCTGTCGAGGGACATGTTCGCTGCGATGTGTTACTTGATCCCTCTCTTAGCAGGTTTTTTCTCGCCTCGAACGAACGATTGTCAGCCGTCTGATTCGAAACGCTGCCCCGTGAGCCGGGTGGTTGACTGCGCCCGGCGGTGGCGTCCGGTCGCCGTTCGCCGTCGCGGACGGCCGATTCGTGACCGCCGCCGGGATGCCTGGCACGAATGGGAAAGGCTGGGGGTTCATCAGCGTGCACACGCAGCGCACCGTTCGGTTCTCGCGAAGTTTCCAGGACGGAACGGCGATCACCGATACCGGCGTACTGTCCGGACCAATCTCCCTCGACACCACACAGGACCCGACGACCCTTCCGCTGGCGAGGACCGCCCTCGTCACGACCCCACCGGAGGGCCCCCACCCGAGCGCTCCGACGGGGAGCCAGGTGCCCCCGGCCGACGACGGGTGCCCGAACCCGACAACCTGCTCTCCCTCCCCGGCCGCTCGACCCACGACGTGGTGGGAACGCCGGCACCGCACCGGTGTCGTGCTGACCGACCAGCTGATCACCGTGACGGTCGTGGTCGGGGCCGCCGTCGTTCTCGGCGGCAGGTCCTCCGAGGTCCCTCCGTCGGTCGCGTTCACCCTGGCCGGCGTCACCTGGACGACGGTGACGCTCGCGATGGTGGGGTGCCGGGCGTGGGAACCGCGCGTCCTCGGGCAGGGGGCGGAGGAGTACCGCCGCCTCGGTCGGGTGCTGCTCACCACGATGGTCGTCCTGGCCCTGGCCGCGATGGCGGTCGACACCCCGGCCCTGCGGCCGTGGATCTTCGGTGTGGTTCCGGTGCTCGCCGGGGGGCTCACCCCGGCTCGGTACCTGCTGCGGCAGGCGCTGCACCGCCGGCGGCGTCGCGGTGAGTGCCTGTTGCCCGTGCTCGCCGCCGGCGGTGCGGGAGCGCTGTCCGACCTCATAGACCGAACCCGGCGGGAACCGCACTACGGCTGGCGCGTGGAGGCGGTGTGCCTGTCCACCACGGCGGCCGCACCCCTCGACGGGTGTGCCGGTGAGGTGGCCGGAGTTCCGGTCGTGGGAACCGTGGAGGACGTCGCCGCCCGCGTCGAGCGCGGCGGATACCGGGTGGTGGCGCTGGCACCCGATCCCTACTGGACGCCGGCCCGGGTGCAACGGCTGGCCTGGCAGCTGGAGGACAGCACCGCCGAGATGGTGGTGGCGCCCATGCTGCTCGAGGTCACCGGTCCTCGGCTGCACGTCGCCCCGGTGTTCGGGCTGCCGCTCCTGCGGGTCAGCGCCCCCTGCCTGACCGGAGCCCGCCGGGTGGTGAAGAACCTGGTGGACTGCCTGCTCGCGGCGGTGCTGCTCGTGCTCACCCTGCCGCTCCTGCTGCTGATCGCCCTGCTGGTCGTCGCCGACTCGGGCGGCCCGGTGCTCTACCGGCAGCGCCGGGTCGGGCGGCACGGCCGCATGTTCACCATGCTCAAGTTCCGCAGCATGGTCACCAGCGCCGACGACCAGCGGGCCGGGCTGGTGGCGGCGAACCGGGGAGCTGGCCCCCTGTTCAAGATGCGGTCCGATCCGAGGGTGACCCGTGTCGGAGCGGTGCTGCGCCGGTACTCCCTCGACGAACTGCCCCAGCTGGTCAACGTGCTCACCGGGTCGATGTCGCTCGTGGGGCCCCGTCCACCCCTGCCGGAGGAGGTGGCCTGTTACGACGCGGCGGCGCACCGGCGGTTGGTGGTGAAGCCAGGTCTCACCGGGTTGTGGCAGATCAGCGGTCGGAGCGACCTGTCGTGGGAGGAGTCGGTGCGGCTCGACCTGCGGTACGTCGAGAGCTGGTCGCTCACCCTCGACTTCGTGATCCTCTGGAAGACCGGCTGGGCCGTGGTGCGCGGTCAGGGGGCGTACTGATGGACGACTGCCGGCTGTGCGGGTGCCCCGACCTGCGGAGCGTCCTCGACCTGGGAGCGACGCCCCCCTGCGAACGTTTCCTCGGACCGGGAGAACTCGACCTCCCCGAGCCCACCTACCCACTGCACCTGCGGGTCTGCGCCTCCTGCCTGCTCGGCCAGCTCCCGGCGCTGATCACTCCGGAGGAGACGTTCAGCGAGTACGCCTACTTCTCCTCCTTCTCGGTCTCCTGGGTGCGGCACGCGGCGCGGTACGTCTCTGACGTGGTGGCGCGGCTGGGCCTGGGACGCGACTCCTTCGTCGTGGAGGCCGCGAGCAACGACGGCTACCTGCTCCGGCACCTGGTCGAGCGGGGCGTTCGCTGCCTCGGCATCGAGCCCGCGCACAACGTCGGCGCCGTGGCCAGGGAGAACGGCGTGCCGACGCTCACCGCGTTCCTCGGGCCCGAGACGGCCGCCCTGGTCCGGGACGAGCACGGCCCAGCGGATCTGGTGGTGGCCAACAACGTCTACGCGCACGTCCCCGACATCCGGGGCTTCACCGCCGGTCTGCGGGGCCTCGTCGCGGACGACGGCTGGGTGAGCATCGAGGTGCAGCACCTGTTGAGCCTCGTCAGGCACTGCCAGTTCGACACCATCTACCACGAGCACTTCCAGTACTACACGGTCCGCTCGGCGCAACAGGCACTGGCGACAGGCGGGCTCGTGGTGGTCGACGTGGAACCGCTGCCAACGCACGGCGGTTCGATCCGGCTGTGGGCGCGCCCGGCCGACGCCGCTGGCCCGCCCTCGGCGGCGGTGCTGGAGGTCCTCGCGGCGGAGGCGGACGCCGGGCTGCACACGGCGGAGGGGCACCGGGGGCTCGCCGAGGACGTGCACCGCATCCGTGCCGACCTCCTGACGTTCCTCCTGGAAGCGCGCCGGTCCGGGCGGACGGTCGTCGGGTACGGCGCTCCCGGCAAGGGGAACACGTTGCTGAACCACTGCGGGATCCGTCCCGACCTGCTCCCGTACACCGTGGACCGCAACCCCTACAAGCACGGCCGTCACACCCCGGGCGCCCGCATCCCGGTGCGCCCCCCGGAACACCTCGTGCTGGACCGCCCGGACTACGTGCTGGTGCTGCCGTGGAACCTGCGGGACGAGCTGGTGGACCAGCTCGCCCACGTGGCCGACTGGGGTGGACGGCTGGTGTTCCCCATTCCCCGGCTCGAGATCGTCGACCCGAGGTCTCCCGAAGGCCAGCCCGTGGTGAGGAGCCATCGATGAAGGTCGTGTTGTTCTGCGGTGGCCACGGCATGCGGATGCGTGTCGGGACCACCGACGAACTCCCCAAACCCATGCACCCGGTGGGGCCCCGGCCGCTGCTGTGGCACGTGATGCGGTACTACGCCCACTTCGGGCACACCGAGTTCGTGCTGTGCCTCGGGTACGGGGCCGAGCACATCAAGAACTTCTTCCTCACCTACTCCGAGACCGCGTCCAACGACTTCGTGCTGCGCGGTGGCCGGGTGCAGCTCCGCTCGTCCGACATCCGCGACTGGACGATCGAGTTCGTCCACACCGGACTCGACTCCCCCATCGGGGAGCGGTTGCGCCGGGTCAGGCACCTCGTGGAGGACGAGGAGCTGTTCCTCGCCAACTACGCGGACGTCCTGACCGACGCCCCGCTGGACCGGGTCGTGGACCGGGTGCGCGACAGCGACGCCGCCGCCGGGATGATGGTCGTCCCGCCGCAGTCCTCCTTCCACTGCGTCGAGCTCGGCGAGAACAGCAGGGTGGGTGCCATCACGCCCGTCAGCCGGCTGCCGATCTGGGAGAACGGCGGCTACTTCGTGCTGCGCCCCGAGGTGTTCGAGCACCTGCCGCCCGGAGGAGACCTCGTCGAGGACGCCTGCGGTGAGCTGGCGAAACGAGGACGGTTGCTGGCCTACCCGCACCGGGGGTTCTGGGCGCCGGCGGACACGGTCAAGGAACGGGTGGCCCTCGACCGCGCCTACGCGGCCGGGGACCGCCCCTGGATGCTGTGGGACGCGGACGGCGCGTCGCAGGCGCGTCGACCGGTGGCGGCACCGTGATCGGGCTGCGCCCGGAGCGGGTGGACCGGGTCCTCGTGCTGGGGGCGCACTGCGACGACATCGCCATCGGGGCGGGTGGGACGCTGTTGTCGCTGTGCTCCTCCCGTCCGGGGCTGGCGGTGGACGCCCTGGTCTGCACCGGCGGTGGCGGTGACCGGGAGGCCGAGGAGCGGAAGGCGCTGGCCGCCCTCTGCGGCGGGGCCGACCTCTCGTGCCGGGTCCTCGACCTTCCCGACGGCCGTCTTCCGGCGCACTGGTCGGCGGTCAAGGACGCGTTGGAGCGCCTCGCCGCGACCCTGGACCCGGACCTCGTGTTCGCTCCGGCCGTCCACGACGCGCACCAGGACCACCGCACGCTCGCCACCCTGGTGCCGACCGTCTTCCGGGACCACCTCGTGCTCGGCTACGAGATCCCCAAGTGGGACGGCGACCTCGCCCAGCCGGCGGTGTTCGTCCCGCTGAGCGAGGAGTGCGCCCGGGCCAAGAGCCGGGTCCTGGTCGAGTGCTACCCGTCGCAGGCGGACCGGCACTGGTTCGACCCCGAGACGTTCCTCGGCCTCGCGAGGGTCCGGGGGGTACAGAGCAGGGCGAGATACGCCGAAGGCTTCTTTGCGGACAAGTTCGTGCTGAACGGAGGCACCCCATGCGCGTGCTGGTGACCGGGCACCAGGGATACCTGGGCAGCGTCGTGGCGCCGATCCTGGCGGGGGCGGGGCACGAGGTGGTGGGGCTGGACTCCGGGCTGTTCGCCGACTGCGTCCTCGGCCCGTCCGTGCCCGACCCGGCGGGGTACACCACCGACATCCGTGACGTCACCGTCGAGCAGCTGGCGGGAGTCGACGCGGTGGTGCACATGGCGGCGCTGTCGAACGACCCGTTGGGGGCGCTGACGCCGGAGGTGACCTACGAGGTCAACCACAAGGCCTCGGTGCGGTTGGCCCGGCTGGCGCGGGACGCGGGTGTCCGCCGCTTCCTCTACGCCTCCACGTGTTCGGTGTACGGGGCCGCCGGTGACGCACTGGTCGACGAGGACGCGCCCCTGCGGCCGGTCACACCGTACGCGACCAGCAAGGTGATGGTCGAGGACGACGTCCGCGAACTCGCCGACGACGACTTCACCCCCGTCTTCCTGCGCAACGCCACCGCCTTCGGCGCCTCGCCCCGGATGCGCGCCGACATCGTGCTCAACAACCTGGTCGGCCACGCCGTGCTGACCGGGGAGGTGCGGGTGCTCTCGGACGGCACCCCGTGGCGCCCGTTGGTGCACGTCCGGGACATCGCCGCGGCGTTCCTGGCGACCCTGGAGGCGCCGAGGACGGCGGTGCACGCCGAGGCGTTCAACGTCGGTACCTCGGCGAACAACCTGACGGTCGCGGACATCGCGCAGCGGGTGGTGGAGGCGGTACCGGGTTCCCGGCTCGTCATCACCGGGGAGAACGGCGGCGACCCCCGGTCCTACGTGGTCGACTTCTCCCGCATCATGTCCCGCCTGCCCGCGTTCGAGCCGAGGTGGGAGGTCAGCGCTGGCGCCGAGGAGCTGGCCGCCAGCTACACGGCCTACGGCCTGACCCAGGACGGGTTCCGCCGGCGTTTCACCCGGCTCGCACGGCTGTCCGAGCTGCGTGCCGACGGCGTGGTCACGGAGGACCTGCGGCCCGCTCCAGCGGGGGCCCCGCTGTGAGCGCGCCCCTCGGCGGTCGGCGGTCAGCCTTCCGGCACCAGCCGGCGGCGCAGTTCCGCCCACCCACCGGCCGCCGCGTCGCGCGCGCTCAGGACGCTCACGGGAAGCGGCCACACCACGCCCAGCTCGGGGTCGTCGTAGCGGACGGCGACATCGGCCGAGGGGTCGTGAGCGGCGTCGATCCGGTAGCAGACGTCGGCGACGTCGCTGAGCACCTGGAAGCCGTGCAGGCACCCGGCGGGCACGTGGAGCTGGGCGAAGGAGTCGTCGTCGAGCCGGAACGCCTCGTACTCCCCGAAGGTCGGCGAGTCGGGGCGGGCGTCCACCACGACGTCGTACACCGCTCCGCGCGCACAGCGGACGAGTTTGGACTCGCCCCGGCCGTTCCTGCCGTGCAGGCCGCGCAACACGCCCCGGTGGGACCGGGACTGGGAGTCCTGGCGGAACGCGGTCGCGTCGATGCCGTGTTCCGCTGCGACCGCCGCGTCGAAGGTGCGGGTGAACAGGCCCCGGTCGTCGTGGTGGGGGGTGGGCAGGAAGAGCAGCACCCCTGGAAGCCGACCCGGGCGGACACGCATGGTCGACATTGTCCGGGGCGGTCCCCGCTGTTGGGTCGCAGGGGTCCGCGGAGCCGCCGGGGACCGGGAAGGCAGGGCTCGCGATGACCGGGTTCGACTGCCGCTGGTGCGGCGCCCCCGCGCCACGACCCGTCCTCGACCTGGGGGAGCAGCCGCCCTGCGACCGCTTCCCCCCGGTGGTCGACGGCGGCCCGGACCCCTGTTGGCCGCTCCGGATGGGCTGGTGCCGGGAGTGCGGGCTCGCTCAGCTCCTGGAGGACCCGGGCATCCCCGAGCAGGCCAGGGGGGTGGAGCCGGCGGTGCTCGTCCAGCAGGCAGAGGAAGCGGTGTCCCTGGTGGCGGCCGAGGGTTGGCTCCCGGACCGAGGGGGTTTCCTGGAGTTCGGCAGCCCGCACGGAGGCTCCTGGTCGCTCCTGCTCACCCACCGCGGGCTGACGCCGACGGCTCCCGGATCGGCCTCCGACCTGGTCCTGGACTGCTTCGGGATGATGCACCACCCGGACCAGGCCGCCGCGCTGCGACGCAGGGTGGGGGTCCTGGCGGAGGACGGCGTGCTCCTCGTGCAGTTCCACAGCCTCGCCGCGATCCTCCGCGCCGACCAGTGGAACGCGCTGCGGCACGGCCACTTCGCCTACTACTCGACGCCCGCGCTCGTGTCGATGCTCGGTGAGCTCGGTGTCGTCGCCCGCAGGGCGTGGCGCTTCGACCTCTACGGGGGGACCGTGTTGCTGGCCTGCACCCGGCGCGGCACCCCGGACGACAGCGTGCGGGCCCTCCTCGCGGAGGAGGCGGCGCTCGGTGTCGGTGACCCGGAACGCCTGCGGGCGCTGCAGGAGGGGGTGACCCGTGACGCCGGGAGCCTCCGGTCCTGGCTCGCCGAGGGCAGGGCGCTGGGCCGCCGCGTCGTCGGTTACGGGGCTGGTTCCCGCGCGGTGCCACTGCTGTGCGCGGCCGGCATCGGCCCCGACCTGCTGCCGTTCGTCGCCGACGCCTCGGCGTCGAAGGACGGTCGGCGCTTCCCCGGCAGCCGGGTTCCCATCGTGTCGCCGAGCCGGTTGCGGTCCCGACGTCCCGACGTCGTCCTGGTGTTCCTGCCCGAGCTGCTGCCGGAGGCCCGGGCGGCCCTGCCCTGGGTCGAGGAGTCCGGGGGCCGTTGGGTCGGGGTCGACCGGCTGCCGCCCTGGCTGCCGCGACAGCGGGAGGGCACGAGGGTGGCCGAGGTGACCAGGGCGGGGAGGAACGGATGAGCGATCCAGTCGCCGCTCCCCCGATCACCGTCGGGCTGCCCGTCCGCAACGGGGAGCCGTACCTGGAGGCGGCACTGCGGTCGCTGCTGGACCAGCGGGACGTCGACTACGAACTGGTCGTGGCGGACAACTGTTCCACCGACGCCACCGGGGACATCGTCCAGGACCTCGGCCGGGGTGACGCCCGCGTCCGCTACCTGCGGCGGGCCCAGGACATCGGCGTGATGGGGAACCACAACCGGCTGGTGGGGGAGGCGCGGGGTCGGCTCTTCGCCTGGGCGGCGGCGGACGACGTGTGGCGCCCCGACCGCCTCGCCCGGCTCGCCTCCGCGCTCGCCGACCGGCCCGAGGCCGTGCTGGCGTCGTCCTCGGCGACCGAGATCGGCCCCGACGGGGGTGTCCTCGGCTCCTGGCACAACGAGTGCCGCGTCGACCACCCCGAACCGGCCGTGCGGGTGCGGGACCTGCTGGAGGTGCCGCACCACAACTACTACTGCTACGGCCTGGTCCGCCGGCACGTGTTGGCCAGCACGATGCTGAACCCGCCGATCAAGGCCGGCGACCGGGTGCTGGTGGCCGAGCTGGCCCTGCGGGGCCCGTTCGCCCACGTGGACGAGGAACTGCTGCTGCACCGGATCCACCCGGACCGGATCAGCGAACGGGTCGACCCCCGCGAGTTCTACCGGAGCCAGCGCCCCGGCCGGCGGTCGCTGGTGCTCCCCAACGTGGAGGAGGGCGGTTGGTTCCTCCGGGCCGTCCTCCGGTCGCCGCTGTCACCGGGACAACGACTGGCCGCGCTGGCCGCGTTGCGGCCGTGGCTCCGGGACAACGCGGTGCCCATGGCCAGGAACGTCGCCAGGGCGGCGGTGGACGCGGGGCGACGGCTCGCGGTGGCGGCCGGCCGGTCGTCCGGGCCCCGGGGCTGAGCGGGCGGCCCCGCCCGGGGACGGCCCGCCGGGGCCTCACCGGGGGTCGGCCCTGCCGGCCCCACACCGCAGGACGACACGAGAGGTACGGAAGCGGAGATGGACGCGGTGCAGGTACTCCGGGTGCTCGCCCGCCGGTGGCGGCTCACCCTGGCGCTCGGGGCTCTGCTCGGGGCGCTGCTCGTCGCGGCCGCGGTCGCGGTCCCACCACAACAGCGGGTCACCGCCGTGCTGTTGGCCATCACGGAGCCGGGGCCCGAGGGGGGAAA
The DNA here is from genome assembly GCF_000239155.1 of Actinoalloteichus spitiensis RMV-1378. Classification (GTDB taxonomy): domain Bacteria; phylum Actinomycetota; class Actinomycetes; order Mycobacteriales; family Pseudonocardiaceae; genus Actinoalloteichus_B; species Actinoalloteichus_B spitiensis. The sequence goes on along the minus strand of NZ_AGVX02000378.1, from coordinate 609 downwards.
CCCCTTCGCCACAGTGGACCGAGCCCAGGAGCAGGCGGCCACGCTGGTCAGGACCGTGCTGACCGCCCCGGGCGCCGAGGAGCACCTCGCGGACGCCGGGGTCGTGGGGAACGTGGAGGTCAGCAACGACGACATCCAACTCGGTGGGGCGAGCGCGTTCCTCACCGTCACGGTGACGGCGGACACCGGGCCGCGTGCGAACGCCTCGGCCGCCCGGGTCGTCGAGCTCGCGGCGACCGAGCTCCGGGAACGCCAGGAACGGGCCGGTGTCGCCGCCGGTGAGCGGGTGGTGCTCACCGAGGTGGTCCCGCCAGGGAGCCCGGTCACCACGCGAGGTGCGCAGCTGCGTGCTCTCGGCCTGCTCGGTGCGCTGGGTGTCGCGGCGCTCACCGCCGTGGTCCTGCTCGTGGACCGCCGGGCCGGTGGACCCCGGGCGTCCGGGACGGGCGATCTCCTGGCGACGACCCGCCGGCGGGCCGGCGGCGAGGATTCCGCCGCCCTGGCGGTGGACCGCGCCGAGGTGACCCCCGAGCGGGTGGCCGGCGGGTGACCTCGGGGCTGGCGGAACCACGGGCCGGTCGGTCGGCCCGGCGCCGGGAAGCGGGCACC
>NZ_AGVX02000379.1 GCF_000239155.1 Actinoalloteichus spitiensis RMV-1378 | reverse complement strand
GGTGGCGGCGGGAACTGGCCGATGCCGCCGTACCCCGGTCGCGCAGGAGGGCCGCCCGGGCGGGCCGGCGCCGTCCGTCCCCGACCGCGCTCGCGGGGAGTCCGTTCCCGGGCCGCGTACCTGCCCCTGGGCGGTGGTCGTCGGTCCTGCGGGGCGGCCCCTCGCCGGAGGCGGCTGAGCTGGCGGAGCGGCGGGCGACACCGGGGACACCGGTGTCGGTTCGCGCCTCATACCGGGTCCGCCGGACGACGGGCCGGCGCGGCCGGCGGACCCTGCCCCCGATGAGGGGACCGCGAACCCGAGTCCGCCCCGGACTCGTCGAGCTCGTCCGCCCCGGGGCTGCCCGCTTCGTCGGAGGAGGCCGTCGCCCGGCGGCCCACCAGCAGGAGCACCGTCGCCAGCGCGCAGAAGCCCACGGCGATCAGGAACACGGCGGGGCTGTACCCCGGGACCACCAGCGGTGCGAGGATGCCGACGGTGGAACCGACCTGCACCAGCGCGGTGTACAGCGCGGCCCCGCCGCCCATGCCCGACGCCAGCGCCTCCCCCAGGATCACCAGACCGATGCTCTGGAAGCCGGCCGCGAACACCGCGTAGACCACCTGGGACAGGACCAGGACGGGGTAACCGGCGTCGACGACGATCATGAGGAACGACGCGAGCCCGACGAGCGAGACCACGACCAGCGCGGGTCTGCTGCCGAACCGGTCGCTGGCGGCGGCGATCGGCACGAGGACCGCGAACTCCACGACGGCGGTCACCGCGAACAGCGCGGACACCCCGCTGGAACCGATCCCCGCGTCGTTGGCGTACAACGGCAGGTACACGCCCCGCAGGCTGTCGGCGGCCCGCAGCGACAACACCGCGATCGCCGCCGTCACCACCAGCGCCCGGAGGGACGCCACCGGGCCCCGGCCGCCGCCGGACCGACCTGGTCCGCCTGCCGCTCGGGAGCCGGCCGTCCGGACAGCGGGAGCCAGGCGACGGCCACGTTGAGCAACGCCAGACCGACCGCCACCCCCACCGGCCCCAGCAGCGGGCTGGTGGTGACCCGTTCCGCCTCGGCGGCCACCGCGAACACCCCGAGGCCGGCGACGTACCCGGCGACGTACCGGATGCGCAGGGAGCTGACCGTCCGCGCCACCGAACGCGACGAGTAGTGGTGCGCCATCGCCACGTACTGCGGGTATACCAGGCTCATCGCCATCACGGCCATGCCCGCCGGGTAGCGGGCCGCCGTCTCGGCGGTCACCGCCAGCGCGACCAGGCCCAGGGCGGAGACCCCGGCGCTGCCCGCCACCGCCCACCGGGAGGAACCGCGGCGCAGCACCCGGCCGACGGTCAGGTTCAGCACGGCGGCGGCCACGGCGTTGAGCACGAAGAACAACGCGATCTCGCCCTTGCCCGCTCCACGGTCGGCCAGGAACAGGGGGAGGGCGACGCTCACCAGGCCGGTGAAGGTCGCGTTGGCGAGCAGCCCGATCCCCACCGCCGCCGGCAGCGCGCGCCCGACGCGGGTCCCGCGCATCAGGCCGGTCCGACGTCCAGCCGCAGCGGGAGGATCGCGGCGCCGTCCGTCTCGGCCCACCCGAGGCGTTGCCGGCGGATCCCCGCCAGCAGGACCATCCCCCGGCCCGGCCCCGGACAGCCGCCCAACCGCCGCCACGGGATCCGCACCCGCAGCACGTCCCGGCCACCGGTGCGCTCCGCCGAGCGGCCGACCGGTTCGGCGTCCGCAGGGGAGGTCAGCGAGTAGTCGTCGAACCGGAGCTCACCGGTCGCGGCGGTGTGGAAGAACTCGAAGCGGTGGTCGCCGAAGTTCAGCGACAACGCGGTCATGTGGCCGTCGGCCGCGGCGGGGGTGGACAGCACCACCGACAGCGCCCCGTCGTCGGCCGACAGCTCACCGACGACGTCGAAGGGCCCGGTCCGGCCAGGGCGGAACACGCTGCGGGCCAGGTCGGTGGACGTCCTGGCGCCCACGCTGATCCTCGTCGGCTCCGAGGAGCACGGCACGGCGACGGTGGAGCCCCCGATCGCCGCCAGCACCTCCTCGTGCTCCCGGGTGCGGACGACGAGCTCAGCCGGCCGCCAACCGGGGTCGACGAGGAACCCCTCCACACCGTCCCACCACAGGTCCACGGGGAAGAACCGGTCCGAGGGCGCGGGCAGGGAGCAGCCCGGGGGCACCGGGTCCCGGCCCAGCAGGTCGACGGAGAGCGCGCGGACGAAGGACACCACGTCCTCGGCGCCGAACCGCGTGACCAGCTCGGCGAACACGGCGACGTCGAACCCTGGGAGCGCGCACATGTCGGCGACGGCGGCGATCTCGTCGAGGCGCACGGTGCCCAGCGGCACCGGGAGGACCGCGCGGATGTAGTCGCCGTAGAGGTGGCACGCCTGCACCACCACCGCCGCCTCCGGGCGCAGCACGCGGGGCGCACCCGGCATCCCGGTGCCCTCCACCAGGTGGTCGACCAGGTCGCCGTGCAGGATCCGGTGTTCCCCCAACGTCTCGTGGTGCACCCACTGACCGGGGTGGGCTCGCGGGTCGCAGTCCTCCGGCGTCGTCCTGGTGCGCCACCTGGGCACCGGGTAGTAGGAGTGCACCTCGACCATGCCGTGTTCCGGAGCGACCAGTCGTGCGTACTCGTCGAAGATCTCCCGAGGGCCCTTCGGCACCAGGCCGAACCGGTCGGCCGAGGTGACGAAGCCGGCCGGGTCGGCGACGACGACGTCGAGGTCGCCGCTGTGGCGCACCGCGCGTTCCTCGCCGGTCAACGCGAGCAGGGTGAACCCCTTGAGAGGGACCATCGAGCGGGAGCGGTCCCGGCCCGCGGTGGCCTCGTCGAGGACCGTCGCCAACGCGGCCCGCCGGTCCATCGCGGCCCGGATCCCGGTCAGCCGGTCGGTGAGCGCCGAGACCAGGTCCGGTGGCACGCGCACCGACTCGACCCGCACCCGGTGCAGGAACCGGGCGTCGAGCCGGTGCGCGTGCAGCGCATGGGCGAAGGCGGTCGTGTCGACGTCATCGAGGGTGGGACGCGGTACGTCCCCGCCAGCCGACCAGGCCAGCGCGTCCACGAGGGAATTCCCGGAGCTCACCGTCGCAGCGTTCCCCGGCGGGGCGGACGCGGTCAATTGGTGCGGTGAGGTGTTGGAGAATCGCTCAATGTTCGTGGAGCCCGACTACAGCGACGCGGCGTAGAGTTCCTCGACCAGGGTGGCGTCGGGCCGGTCGATCGGATCGTTGGCCAGGTTTCCCGAAACCCCCGAGACGAGGGAGTCCAGATCGGATTTCCGGAATCCGTGGTCGGTGAGCCGGGACGAGATACCGATTCTCCTGGTGAGTTCGCCGACGGCGTCGGGAACCGAATCCGCCGCCACGAACCGGGCCAACCGGTCGAACCGTTCCGGGGCGTGCGAATAGGCGCGTTCCATCCAGGCCGGGTACACGCAGGCCAGTCCTCGGCCGTGCGAGATGTCCACCCGGGGCACCGCCCCCATGCCCTGTTGCAGCCGGTGCGGCAGGCAGGTGCTCGCCGTGGCGACGTTGCACCCGCCGAGCAGCGAGGCCAACGCGAGCCCCTCCCGCACCTCCGGGCCGGTCTCACCGGCGACCGCCCTCGGCAGGTGTTCGGTGATCAGCTCCACCGCCGCCTCGGCGAACCGGTCACTGATCGGGTTGGCCCGGCGGGCGACGTAGCTCTCCACCGCGTGGGCGAGGGCGTCGAACCCGGAGTCGGCCACGACGGCGGTGGGGGCGCTGACGAGGAGGTCGGGGTCGACGATCGCGGAGACGGGGAAGAGGTCGTCGCCCCGGACACCCGACCGGAAGGAGACGGCCTCGTCGGTGATGATCGCGCCCTTGGTCACCTCGGAACCGCTGCCGGCGGTCGTGGGGACCGCCACCACGGGCAGGCTCCCCGGGGTCCTGGGCAGCACCGACCCGATCAGCGGGCGGACCGAGGTGTGCGGGACGGTGACCGCCGCGGCCTTCGCCGCGTCCAACGCGCTGCCCCCACCGAGACCGACGACCACCTCGCACTTCTCCCGCCTGGCCAGCCGCGCCGCCGCGTCCACCTCCGCCGCCAGGGGGTTGGGGGAGACCCCGTCGAACAGCACCACCGACACCCCGGCCGAGGTGAGGCTGTGCAGGGCGCGGTCCAGCACCCCGTGTCGGCGCATGGCCGTCCGGCCGCACACCAGCAGGGCCTGGCGGCCGTGCGCCGAAGTGATCTCCCCCAACTCGGCCAACCGGCCCCTGCCGAAGGCCACGGAGGTCGGCACCAGGTGGTCGAAGGTCAGCATCTCATCTCCCGTCGTCGTCCCGCAGCGCGTCGAGCACCGCGCAACCGCCCTCGGCCAGGTACCGCAGCGCCGAGCCGCCGCCCGTCGACGTCGGCCCGGACCAGGGGAGCTCGGCCACCGTGTCCCCGCCCAGCAGCACCACGTCGTCCCGAGCTCCGGCGAGCCGGGTCAACACCTGGTCGCTAACCCGCCGGTGCCCGGCCCGGTAGGCGCTGGGGGGACCCGCGACCACCGCGCGCCCCCCGCCCCCCACGAGCCGGTCCAGGGCGGCGAGCGCCCA
>NZ_AGVX02000380.1 GCF_000239155.1 Actinoalloteichus spitiensis RMV-1378 | reverse complement strand
GGGCGCCCGGCTACCCCCCGCCCCAGCCGCCCCGTCCGCGTCGGACCGGTCTGCTCGCCGCGCTGGTCGCGGTTCCCGTCGTCGTGCTGGGCATCGTGCTGACCGTGGTGTTGACCCGAGGCGGGGACGAACCGTCCGGGTCCCCGGCAGCCGCCGGCACCGAGGTGGAGGACGGGGAGGGCGTCGACGGCGCGGTGCCGGTCGGCGAAGCCCAGGAGCCGAGATGGCACGTTCCCGTCGCCTCGGAGGACCCGTTCGCGCACGAGCTGCTGGGCTCCTGGGTGACGGGGACGACGGCGGTCCGCGCGGAGGCCGGTTCCGTGATCGGCTACGACCTGGCCAGCGGGGATGTCCGCTGGGAGCTGCCGTCCTCCGGCGACGAGCGGTACTGCGGATTGAGCGCGGAGACCCACGAGAACGGCATCGTCGTGTCGCACGGCGTCGGGCACGTCTGCGACCAGCTCTCGATGGTCGACCTGGACAGCGGGGAGACGCGCTGGCAGGTCGCACCGGAGGCCGACGAGGCGGACCCCGGCGCGGTGCTGCGGCCCGTGGTGGCCAACGGTGTCGCCCTGACCTCCGTCGTCCCCGAACGGCTCACCGCGCACGACGCGGGTACGGGTGAGATCCGGTGGGAGGTCGAACTGCCGAACCCGATCGCGGCCGATGCCGAGGCCAGGCCCTGCCGTGCCACCGAGGCCGCCCCGGCCGAGGGGTTCCTCGTCGTCAGCGGGCACTGCGCCCCCGAACGGTTCGCCTTCGGCGAGGCGCAGCGCTTCGTCGCCAGGGTCGCGCTGGAGACCGGGGCGGTCGTCTGGCAGACGGTGGTCCCCGGGGACGTCATCGAGGAGGGCACGACCGGCTCGGTGCGGTTGCTCTCCGCGAACCCCCCGGTGATCGGGCTCGTCGTGCGGGGTGAGGAGTCGGGGCCGATCGCGGTCTTCGACCCGGAGAACGGCACGCTCACCCATGACCTGGTGGTGGACGGCCTTCCGATCGGGGTGGACCCCGAACCGGAACAGGGCGCGGCGCCGCCGGTGCCGACCTGGTCCGACGGGAGCGGGCTGGTGCTCAGGTCCGCCGTCGGGGAGTGCGAGGAGACCCTGACCAGGGTGGACCTGAACTCCGGTTCGATCGCCTGGGAGACGGACGAGACCACCTGTGGTCAGCTGCCGGTCGCAGTGGAGGGCGAGGAGCCGTTGCTGGTGTCGGTGGGTTCCTCGAACGGTGCGCCGACCCTGGCGACGGTGGCGCTGGCCGACGGCCAGGTGCGGCACCTGGGCGCGCTCGGGGGTGACCCGGAGTCGGTGTGGCTGCCGCTGACGGGCCGCGCGCACCGGAACGGGGACAGCGTCGTCGTCTTCCCGGTCGACTCGTCGATGACGAGGACCGCCGTGCTCGCGTTCGACGCGCCCTGAGCCCGGATCGGTTCGCGGAGGCCGTGGGTGCCCGGCGGCCGGCCTCCGCAAACCGTCTCGTCCTGGGTCCGCGTGCTCCCAAGGACGCCGTCGGCCGAGCGCCCCGAGCGCTGGCCTCAGAGCCCACCCCCTGGCTCGGGGACGCGGCGGAGCCCCACCCGCGTCACCGTTGGTGACGTTCCTCGTCGGAGCAGGCTCCGCCGAAACCACCCCATCGGGTCCGCCCCTGGGGCTAGAGTCCGGTCGGCATCGGCACGGCGGGTGACCGCTCGCGCCGGATACGTGGTCGAGCCGGGACGGTGGGGGGAGTTCCCCGACCCGGCCGAAGGACAACGACGGGGGCACCAGGAACGGATGGACACCACACCTCGGCCGGCGCGCGGCGCGTCGGCGACCAGCACCGCCGCGTCAGGGGACAGCCGGAGGGGGAGACGGTGAGCGGCGGTGGCGACCAGCCGGGTCCGGGCCCCTGGCAGGGCGGCGGCCAACCGAACCCGTGGCAGGGCGGCGGCCAACCCGGCCCCTGGCAGGGCGGAGCCAACCCCCAGGGCTGGGCGGGAGCGCCCCCGGGCTCCGGCGGGCAGGCACCGCCCCCCTGGAACCACGGGCAGCCCGCCGGGCCGCCGCCCCGGAAGCCCCGGCGACGAGGCCTGGTCATCGCGCTCGTCACGGTGCCAGCCGTCGTCCTGGCCGGTGTGGCCGCCGTCGTCCTGACCCGGGGCGGCAGCGAGGACCCCCCGGCGCCCGATCCCGCCGCGGGCGGTGTGGCCTCGGAACCTCCAGGTGCGCCGACGGAGCCGCTGTGGGCGGCACCGGCTCCCGTCACCCAGCCCTACGAGAACGACCTGCTCGGCAGCTGGGTCACCGAGAGCACCGCCGTGCGGGCGGAGTACTGGACGATGGTCGGCCACGACCTGGGCACCGGCGAGCCGACGTGGGAACGGCCGGCTCCGGAGGGCAGCTCGTACTGCGCCGTCAGCGCCGAGACGCACGAGAACCGGGTGTTCGTCGTGCACGGCGAGGCTGGCGAGCTGTGCAACCTGCTGTCCTCGGTGGACCTCGACACGGGGGAGACGGTGTGGGAGGTCGAACAACACCCTGCGCAGCCCGACGAGATCGGTCTCCGTCGACCGGCCGTCACCAGCGGTGTGGTGTTGGCCGACTACGACGGAGGGAGGATGCGCGCCTTCTCCGCCGACTCGGGCGAGGAGCTGTGGGACCTGATGCGGATGCCCAACCCCGTCGCGGACCCGGAACAGCCGGCCCGGTGCTCGGTGTACGGCTTCACCCCGGCCCCGGACAGCTTCTACGTGCACGGCGACTGCCGACCGAGGAACCTGACCTTGGGCGATGACCACCGGTACGTGGCCCGGATCGACGCGGCGACCGGGGAGGTGCGGTGGCAGACCCTCGTCCCGGAGTCGGTGATCCCGCTGGGGGAGCCCACCGGCACCGAGCTGTTGTCCACCGATCCGCCGGTCCTCGGGCACTTCCCCCTGAACTCGACGGCCAGCCCGGTGGTGGTGTTCGACCCCGACGACGGGAGCATCACGCACGACCTCGTGCTGGAAGGTCCACCGCCGGCGCTCGGGCAGAGCCCGCTGCGAGGGGACGCCCCGCCGCACACGGTCCTGACCACTCCGGACAGCCTGCTGCTGCGCATCGTCACGCCCGGCGGCGGCTGCGAGCACAACCTGACCCGCATCGACGTGACGACCGGCGCCGTGGCGTGGGAGGGCGTCGCCACCAGCTGCGAACACGTGCTCCTCGGCGTCGAGGACGGGGAGGCCCTGGTGATCTCCAACGGGGGTTCCGCCGGCGAGGAAGCCACGCTGATCGCCGTCGCGCTGGCGGACGGTTCGACCAGGGAGATCGGCCCGCTGGCCGCCGACCCGGGCAGCACCGGGCGGGCCCTGTCCGGCCGGGCCCACCGACACGGCGACAGCATCATCGTGTTCCCGGACTTCATGCTGGGCACGGAGACCGGCGTACTGGCCGTCGCCGCACCGTGACAGGGGGAGCGGTCGTGGGGCCCGGCTGACCTCGCCGTTCCCGGTAGCCCCGGCCTCCTCCACCGCGACAGCTCGCCGGGGCCGCCGTGGCCGGCCCTCCTCCCCTGCCGCCCCCACACGAGGACTCGACCAGGGCGGCAGCCCGCCGGATGACGACGTGGGTCCTCCCCCGGATCGACCCACCGTCCGCCCTGCGGCCTCCTCCCGGCTCCCTCCGGGCTCGCGCCGCGCGTCCGGAGGGGTCAGGGCGGGCGTGGGTCGTCGTCACCTCGTCCGACCGGTCCCAACGGTCGGTGGGGAGGCGGGCCCAGCCCGCCACTCAGCCCGGCTAGTTCGACGGTTGCCGGTAGCGTCCGCCGTCCGCCTCGAAGCGGGGAGGCGGTTCGGCGGGGAGGTCGACGAGGACGACGGCCGGATCCGACGGGTCCGTGGTGACCAGGACCGCGCTGCCCAGGCGGGGGACCTGGTCGGGTGTGGTCACCAGGTGGGCGCGGATCGTCCGTGAGGGTTGGGCGCCGGCGACCTCCACGGTGGCGGCGAAACGTGGGTTGCCGCCCGACCACTCCCGGTGGAACTCGACGGCGGTGAGCACCCCGGGTTCGGATCGGCCCCACTCGCGGAGGGCCCGGATGGTCCGCTGGCGGGTCCGCACGTAGCGGAGTCGGCGTCGCGCTCGGAGCGCGGACACTCCGGCGAGGAGGAGGCACAGGGCGCCGAGGGCGCCCGGCAGCGCACCGAGCACCACGTCGAACGGGGCGCCGTCGGCGGGAGGCCAGGGGCCGAGCAGCAGCGCTGAGGTACCGACGCCGGCGGCGGCACAGCCCGCCAGGGCGGGCACCTCGGCGATCCGCAGCGCGGTGGCGCGCTGCCCGTAGATCCGGTGGGCGGCGTCGTAGGTGATCTCGGTGACCACCGCGGCCAGGAACACCAGGAGGACACAGGGAAGCGCCCACCACCACGGGACGTGCCCTGCTCCGAGCAGTTGGCTGAGGAGGGGCATCAGGGCCAGTGGCCACAGCAGGGCGGCGGTGGTGGCCCAGCCGAGGATCTCCCTCGGTAGGTGGTCCGGGACCGGAACGGGGGTCTCGGCCACGATGTCGTCGCCGCGCTCCGCCACCGAGAACACGGGCCAGGGCGTCGGTCCGTCTCCGGGCAGCGGGTGGGTCGAGGGGGTCGGTCGTGCACTCATGGGGGCCTCCGACGAAGAACGACCTGCCCGGCCGACGCTAGCGACTCCGCGCCGCTCCCGAGGCAGCCTCACCAGAATCGGTGCCCTCTGCGCCGGGGCAGCACGCGCCGAACCGCGGGGGTGGGGCAGGTGCCGCGCGGAGCGGTGGCGGCCGCGTTCCGGGCCACCGGGCCACCGGGCCAGGCGGGCCGGAGCGGGCGGGGCCCTCAGAGCTCGCTGGCGGGGGCGGCGGCTCCGCAGGACTCCCGGACCTCCAGGGTGGGCCAGAGCTGGACGCGGTGCACCGGTCGCCGGTCGCCCTCGGCCGCCCTGCCCAGGGCCAGTTCGACCGCGAGCTGACCGAGGCGGTGCTTCTGCGGGCGCACGGCGGTGAGCGGGGGGTCGGAGGCGGCGGCGACCTCGTCGTCGTAGGAGACGACCGCGAGGCGCCCCGGCACGTCGATGCCCAGGTCCCTGGCCCGTTCGACCATGCCGATCGCCTCCCGGTCCGCGTGGACGAGCATCGCCCGCACCCCCCGCTCCGCGCAGTGGAGCAGGACCTCGTCGTAGACGGGTGGCCAGCCGGGCGTCCCGTAGCTGGGCACCTCGATGTCCAGGTCGGTGTCGTGGGGGAGGCCGAGTTCGGCGGTGGTGGCCGCCCACCCGGCGCGCAGCGCGGTGCTGGTGGGGCTGGTCCGGGAGGTGACCAGGGCGACGGCCCGGTGCCCCAGGGCGGTCAGGTGGCGCACCCCGAGGCCCGCGCCGAGGGCGTGCGCGGTGGTGGCCGCGTCGAGCGCGAGGGTCGACAGCTCCGGCGGCGGTAACCGCTCCATCAGGACCACGGGCACCGGCAGGCTCCCCAGCCAGCGGAGCAGGTCGAGGCCGGCGTCCCCGTGGACCACGGGGGCGGCGAGGACGACGCGGACGCCGTGGTCGACCAGCGCGCTGATCTGCCGGCGGTCCTCGGTCGGGTCGTAGCTGGACACGCGCATGACCAGTCTGCTCCCGGCCGAGGCCACGGCCGCCTGGGCGCCCTGCACGACGTGCGGCCAGTAGTACTCGACGGAGGGCACCACCATCCCGACCAGGGTTCTGCCGGACGCCCCGCCGAGGGCTGGGCGGGGTGCGGTGGGGGTGCGGTTCGGCCGGTGCGGGCGGGTGATCCCGCCGTGGACGCGTTGCACGAGACCTCGGTCCGCCAGGGCCGTGACGTCCCGGCGCACGGTGACCGCCGTGACCCCCATCCGTTCGGCGAGATCGGCCAGCCGGACGGTCCCGTGCCGCTGCACCAGGGCGAGGATCAGCTCCTGCCGCTGTGAGGCCAGCATCGTGGTCCTCCTCCGCGTGGGTCGTCGGCGGGGGCGTCGGCGCGAGCCCGACCGGGGCCGGTCCCCTCGTCGGCGGGAGCCGGTCCCGCCGGTGACGAGACCCCGGTCACTTTCGTTCCTGTTCGTTTCCGTTCGGTTCCGCTCGCAACGATTGACGTCGAACTCTCTCACACGGTGGAGTGACGCGAACCACCGCCAGAAGGGACATCCAAGCAATGGTGCTTGATACCGGCTGGTCGCGGCGTGCCTTCCTGCGGGCGACACTGGGCGCGGCGGCCCTCGGCGCGGGCGGCGCGACGCTGTCCGGCTGTTCCTCCTCGACCACCGCCTCCGGCGCGACCAGGGTGCGGATCTGGTCGTGGCTGACCGGGATGGACCGGTACGTCGCGGCCTTCAACGCCGCCCAGCGCGAGGTGCACGTCGAGCTCAGCGTCATCGCCGCCGGTCTGGACGGCGGCTACGCGCAGCAGACCAACGCGATCCGGGCCCGCAACGCGCCGGACATCCTGCACGTGGAGTACCAGGGCCTGATCCAGGTCCTGGCGACCGGCGGGCTGCGGGACATCACCGACGACATGAGCGATCTCGCCGAGGGGTACTCGGACGCGGCCTGGCGCGGGGTCCGCCCGGACGGCCGTACCTGGGCGGTGCCGATGGACCTCGCCCCGATGGTCTTCTACTACCGGGCGGACCTCTTCGACCGGCACGGCATCGCCGTCCCCCGCACCTGGGACGAGTTCCGAGTGGCCGCCGAGGCGGTGCGGGAGGCGGACCCGGCGGCGAGGCTGACGACGTTCCCGCTCAACGACGGCTCGTTCTTCGCCGGGATGTCCTGGCAGGCGGGCCAGCCGTGGTGGCGGATCGACGGGGACACCTGGGTGGTCGACGTCGACGGCGAGGGCACGCTGCGGACGGGTTCCTACTGGCAGGACCTGATCTCCTCGGACCTGGTCGGCAGCGGTGGCACCGGCACCCAGGACTGGATCGCGAGCATGCACGAGGGCCGCCTGTGGGGGCTGCTCGGCGCGTCCTGGAGCGTGGGGACGTTGCAGAAGTCGATTCCCGACGACACCGGCCGCTGGGCGGTCACCACGATGCCCACCTGGGGCGGCGAGCCGGCCAACGGGATGCAGGGGGGCACCGCCTTCGGGGTGTCGGAGGACAGCCAGGTCCCGGAGGCGGCGATGACCTTCCTCCGCTGGTTGAGCACCGACCCGGAGGTGCCGAGGATCGGGGCGACGTTCACCTCGCCGTTCCCCGGCTACCTGCCCAACCGGGAGGTGGCCCGCGACGAGGTCGGGTTGGACTACTTCGTGGGCGACCCGGTGTTCGACGTGTTGGAGGAGGCGGACCGGCGGGTTCCCGAGTGGACCTGGGGGCCGAACGCCCTGGGGCTGTTCTCGAACATCACCGACTCCTTCGGCGGGGTGCCGGCCGGGCGGACGACGATCCCGGACGCGCTGCGCCGGGTGCAGGGCGTGGCGTTGTCCGGGTTGCGGGAACGCGGGCTGTCCGCGCGGGCCGGTGGTGCGGCATGACCGTCGTCACGGACCGGGGGGACTCCTCCGCTCGTCGCCCGGCTCCCTCCCCCGCCCCCCGCCGGATGGGCGGGCGAGCGGGTCGGGCCAGGTTGGCCCCGCTGCTGCTGGTCGCCCCGTTCGCGCTGCTGCTGCTCGCCACCGTGCTGGTGCCGATCGGGTACGCGCTCTACCTGAGCCTGTTCACCGAGCGGTTGTCCGGGTTGGGTTTCTCCGGCCCGGAGGACGTCTTCGTCTGGCTGTCGAACTACGGCGCGGTGCTGTCGGACCCGGCCTTCGCCGAGTCGGTGTGGAACGTGGCCCGCTACGCGCTGGTGCACGTCCCGCTCATGCTGGGCGCCGCGCTGGTCCTCGCGCTGCTGTTGGACGGGGCCGTGGTGTGGCTGCGCCAGGTGTGGTCGCTCGCGGTGTTCCTGCCCTACGCGGTGCCCGGCGTCATCGCCGGCCTGGTGTGGGCCTACCTGTTCAGCCCGGGGATCGGCCCCCTCAATGACGTCCTGCCGTGGGATCCGCTGGGGTCGGAGGGCGTGCTGCCCTCGATCGTCACGATGGCCACCTGGCAGTGGATGGGCTACAACATGATCATCTTCTACACCGCGTTGCGCACCGTGCCCCGTGACGTGCTGGAGGCGGCGCGGATCGACGGCGCCGGCCCGGTGCGCACCGCGCTGTCGGTGAAGGTGCCGATCATCCGACCGACGATCTTCGTCGCGCTCGTGTTCACGGTCATCGGTTCCCTCCAGCTGTTCACCGAACCGCTGGTGCTCCGTTCGTTCACCGGCTCGGTGACCAGCACCTGGACCCCGAGCCTGTACGTCTACGAGGCGGCGTTCATCACCAACGACTACGGCCGGGCGGCGGCGGCCTCGCTGCTCCTCGCGTTGGCCTGCGCGGTGCTCTCGGCGCTGGTGATGCGGCTGTCCACGAGGAGGTCCGGATGAACGGGGCGCACCGGAACGGCAGCAGGTGGACCTCCCGGAGCGCGGTGCACGTCGTCCTGGTGTTGGCGACGCTGTACAGCGTGCTCCCGCTGGTCTGGCTGGTGACCTCCTCCACCAAGAGCCTCGGTGACTTCTCCACCACGGGGGCGTTCGAGCTGGGCGAGTGGAACCTCGGCACCAACGTCGGGGACCTCCTCGCCGAGGAGGACGGCGTCTTCCTGCACTGGGCGGTCAACTCGCTGCTGTACGCGGGGGTGGGCGCGCTGCTGGGGGCGCTGATCTGCTCGGCCTGCGGCTACGCGATCGCCAAGCTGGACTTCCCCGGTCGTCGGGCGTTGTTCGCGGTCACGCTCACCGGAGTGCTGGTCCCCACCACCGCGCTGGCGCTGCCCCTGTACCTGTTGGCGTCCGAGCTGCGGATCGTGGACACGTTCTGGGCGGTGTTCATCCCGTTGCTCACCAACCCGTTCGGGGTCTACCTGGCCAGGGCGTACGCGGAGGCCGCGATCCCCGGGGAGCTGCTGGAGGCCTCCCGCATGGACGGCGCGGGGGAGCTGCGCACGTTCTTCACCGTGGCGCTGCCCCTGATGCGCCCTGGGGTGGTCACGATCCTGCTGTTCCAGTTCGTGGGCATCTGGAACAACTTCTTCCTCCCGTTGGTCATGCTCACCGATCCGAAGCTGTTCCCCATCACCCTCGGTCTCTACCAGTGGAGTTCGCGCGTGACCCAGTTCCCGTCCTACACCCCGCTCGTCATCACGGGCTCGCTGCTGGCGGTGGTCCCGCTCATCGTGGCCTTCGTGGTGCTCCAACGCCAGTGGCGTTCCGGGCTGGCCGCCGGGAGCGTCAAGTGAGCGCGCCGGAGGGGCCGGTCCTGCCCGGCGAGCACGGGACCGACGGCGGTGGACGGCGCCCCCGGTCGCGGCCGGAGACGACGCTGGTGCTCGACCCGTCGTGGTTCGACACCCTCTTCGGGGCGGAGGAGCTCGCCCGGCTGCGGGCGGCGGCGTCCCTGGGTGACCCGGTGGTCGCCCACGACCTGTCCTCCCCGGCGGCGCTGCGCCGGCTGGCCGAGACGGAGGTGCTCATCACCTCCTGGGGTTGTCCGCCGTTGACCGCCGAGGTGCTGGACGCGGCTCCCCGGCTGCGGGCGGTGTTGCACGCCGCGGGCAGTGTTCGGGGGCACGTCACCGACGCCGTGTTCGACCGGGGCGTTCGGGTCACGACCGCCGCCGACGCGAACGCGGAGCCGGTGGCCCAGTACACGCTGGCCGCCGTGTTGTGGGCCTTCAAGAAGATCCCGTTCCTGGCGGCGGACGCGCGGGTGCACCGCGCCGACTGGGGCTACCGGGAACGGCACGGCGAACTGTCCGGTCGGGGTCGGGTGGTGGTCCTGGTCGGGTTCTCCCGGGTGGGCCGCCGGGTGGCGGAACTGCTGACCCGGCTGGACCTCGCCAGGGTGCTGGTGGTGGACCCGGTGGCCGACCCGGCGGCGGTGCGGGCGGCGGGGGCGGAGCCCGTGCCGTTGGCGGAGGCGCTGCCCCTGGCCGACGTGCTCAGCCTGCACGCCCCCTCCCTGCCGGAGACCCGGCACCTGGTCGGCGCGGCCGAGCTGGCGGAGCTGCGGGACGGCGCGGTGCTGGTCAACACCGCTCGCGGTGCGCTGGTGGACACCGAGGCGTTGGAGCGGGCGTGCGCGGGCGGTCGCCTGTACGCCGTCCTGGACGTCACCGACCCGGAGCCGCTGCCCTCGACGTCTCCGCTGTACGCCCTGCCCAACGTGCTGCTCACCCCCCACGTCGCGGGATCGCTGGGCTCGGAGACCCGGCAGCTGAGCGCGGCGGCGCTCACCGAACTCGAACGGTACGCGGCCGGGTTGCCGCCGCTGGCGCCCGTCACCCGCGAGTCGCTGGCGGTGCAGGCATGATCCCCGCCGAGGACAGGGAGGTCTCGCCCCGCACGGGGTGGACCCGCCGGCACTGGGAGGCGGTCGCCGACGACATGCTCACCGCCGCCGCCCGGCACCGATCCCCGCTGGGCGCCCGGTACGACCTGCCGGGCCCGGCGAGCCGCAACGGGGTGGTCTCCGACGGGTTGGAGGGGTTCGCCAGGACGTTCCTGCTGGCCGGGTTCCGGACGGCGGGGGCGGGTGGGGCGGACCCGACCGGCCTGCTCGAACGCTACGCCGAGGGCCTGGCCGCCGGGACCGACCCGTCGTCACCGGAACGCTGGCCCCGACCGGACGAGCTGGGCCAGGCGAAGGTGGAGGCCGCCTCGGTGGCACTCGTCCTCCAGCTCACCCGCCCCTGGTTGTGGGACCGGCTGGACGAGGGGGTGCGCCAGCGGACCGTCGAGTGGCTGGGCACCGTCGTCGGCCAGCCCTACCCGCCGATCAACTGGGTGTGGTTCCGGGTCGTGGTGGAGTCGTTCCTCCGCGAGGTCGGCGGCCCCTGGTCCCAGGAGGACGTCGAGGCGGACCTGGCGGTGCACGCGTCGCTGCGGCGGCCGGGCGGGTGGCTGAGCGACCACGCCGAGGAACGCGCCTACGACCACTACACGGGATGGGCGCTGCACCTGTACCCGTTGCTGTGGACGGAGTGGTTCGACGTCGTCGGTTCCCTGTGCCCCCCGGCGCTGCGGGAGACGTGGGCCGGCGACCTGCGCCGGTACCTGCGGGACGCCGTCGCGCTGGTGGGCGCGGACGGTTCCCCGCTGCTCCAGGGGCGCAGTCTCGTCTACCGGTTCGCCGCCGCGGCACCGTTCTGGGTGGGGGCCCTCGCCGGTGTCGGCGGCGTCGCCCCCGGTCAGGCCCGCCGGGCCGCGAGCGGCGTTCTGCGGCACTTCCTGGACCGGGGGGCCCTGGACGGGAACGGGTTGCTGTCCCTGGGCTGGCACCACGGCTGGCCGGGCATGCGGCAGTCCTACTCGGGTCCGGCGTCCCCGTACTGGGCGGCCAAGGGGATGCTCGGGCTGGCGCTGCCCGCCGACCACCCGGTGTGGACGGAGCCGGAGCTGCCGTTGCCCGTGGAGACGGCGGACGTGTCCTCGGTGGTCACGGCGCCGGGATGGCTGGTCACCGCCCGGCGGCGGGACGGGATCGTCACGGTCGTCAACCACGGGACCGACCACGCGGCCCTCGGCGCGGAGACCGCAGACTCCCCGCTCTACGCGCGGTTGGGCTACTCGACCGCCACGGTTCCTCCGCTGACCGGGCCGACGGTGGCGGACCCCGTGGACAACTCCGTCGTCCTGCTCGACGCCGACGACCGGGCCACCCACCGCACCGGTTTCGGGACGCTCCACGCCGAACACCGACCGGGGGACGTGCTGGTCGCCGCCTCCTCCGGACGGGTCCGCTGGGTCGACTCGACGGGCGATGCCTCCCCCGACCACGGCTCGGGCCGGTCCGGCCCGGTCACGCCGGGCCCCGTGGTGACGGTGGCCTCGGTCGTGCGGGACGGCGTGGAGGTGCGGGTCGTGCGGGTGGCGCCACCGGCTCCCGGCCAGCGCTGGCGCGTGGTGCGCCTGGGCGGCTGGCCGGTGGCGGGCGAGGTCCGGCCCTCGGAGGGGCCGGGGGCCCGGGTGGCGACGGCGCGGCTCAGCTCGGAGCTGCGGCCGCTGGCGGGTCTGCCGCACGCCGGGGTGCTGGTGGAGCACGGCACGAGTCCGCTCGGCGACTGGACGGGTGTTCCGTGGCTGGCCGCGCGGGGCGAGTCGCCGCACGGCGTGTTCGCGGCGCTGGTGGTGTTGGCGGGCGCGGGTGACGAGCCCGGCGCGCCGTCGCACACGCCGGCGGTCGAGGTGGGGCCGGAGTCAGTGACGGTGCGCTGGGGGGACGGCGTCCGGACCGAGGTGGCGATGCCGGTGTCCTCCCTGCGGCCCGGGTGACCCCCGCCCGGTGACCCCGGACGTCAGCGGCCGTCGGCGGCTGGCCCCGCGTCCTCACCCGCCCCCGGCACCGGCC
>NZ_AGVX02000381.1 GCF_000239155.1 Actinoalloteichus spitiensis RMV-1378 | reverse complement strand
GACCGGGGGATCAGCACGCCGGAGGGAGGGGAACTCGGCACCGCGAACCTGTACGCCCACCGTCCGGGTCCTGGCAGCCACGTGGCGTCCGGCGGTCTGCTGGTCGCCCGGGCGGCGCGGGGCGCGGGCGTCGGGCGTGCTCTCACCACCGACCTGATCGGCTGGGCGCGGGACAACGGTTTCGCGGCGGTCCAGTCCACCGCCGTGGTCGACACCACCACGAGCGCGATCCGCCTCGACGAGAGCCTGGGTTTCGTCACGCTCGGGGTCGCCCCCGGGGCGTTCCGCCACCCCGAGCACGGTGACGTCGGCCTGCGGATCACGTGGCTGGACCTGTGACCCGACCGGTCGCGTGCCGGGTCGCGGTGCCCCGGGCCGTCCTCGGTCGCCGCGGCGCGGCGGAGCAGCTCATCACCCCGTAGGGAGGCCGGGGGTGGGGTGGCCGGTGCGGCCCGGTACGGGGACACCACCGGACCGGGCCGGCGCTCAGCCCTGGTCGCCCTGGTCGAACACGACGACGGCCCGCGCGCCCCGGCCCCGGTCGAGGTCGGCGAAGACGTCCTCCACCTCGGACAGGGCGATCCGCCGGTCCACCAGGGACCGCAGGTCGAGGGTTCCCGCACCGAGCAGGCCGAGCAGGACGGGCAGGTCCTCGGCCGGGTCGCAGTCCCCGTACATGCAGCCGGCGAGGGTGCGCCCCTGCATGGCGACCTCGGCGGCGCTGAGGCTCAGGGTGTCGCTCCGCTCGCCGAGCCCGACGACGGTGGCCCGCCCGCCGCGGCGGAGCACGTCCCAGGCGGCGCGGATGCTGGTGGCGCGGCCGACGCATTCCACGGCGTGGTCGGCGCCCCGGCCCCCGGTCAGCCTTCGGACCCGCCGGGCCAGCTCCGGCCCGGGTTCGAGCACCTCGGTGGCGCCCAGGGACTCCGCCAGCGCGGCCTTCTCCGGCGCGGGGTCCACGGCGATCACCGGGTCCGCCCCCGCGATGCGGCCGGCCTGCACCGCGCACAGGCCCACCCCGCCCAGCCCGAGGACCACCACGGATTCGCCGGGTCGGACGCGGGCGGCGTTGCGCACCGCCCCCACGCCGGTGAGGGCGGCGCAACCCAGCAGCGCGGCCTCCACGGCGGGGGTGCCGGGTGGCAGCGGAACGCAGGCGTCCTCGGCCACCAGTGTCTCGGTGGCGAAGGCCGCCGCGCCCAGCCCGGGGAACAGCGGCCCGCCGTCGGCGCCCACGGCGTGCGGGCGGGTGGCGTACCGCAGCGACGCCTGGCACAGGTAGGGCTGGCCGCCCCGGCAGAACCAGCAGTCCCGGCAGGGCGGTGACCAGTTCAGCACCACCTGGTCGCCGACCCGCAGGCCCGTCACCCCCTCCCCCACCTCGACGACGTCGCCGACGCCCTCGTGCCCCAACACGGCCGGCAGGTGGTGGGGCAGCACACCCCGGGCCAGCGACAGGTCGGAATGGCAGACACCGGCGGCGGTCATGCGGACCCGGACCTCCGACGGGCCGGGGTCGCGCAGCTCGATCTCCTCGACCCGCAGCGGCTGGTCGGTGGCGCGCAGGACGGCGCCGACGGCGGTGCTCGGCATGGTGTGCTCCCTCGCGGGGTGGGGTCGCGGCGACCGGGACGGGCCGGGGCCGGCGGGGTCGAGGTGGTCAGAGCGGAAGCTGCACTGCTTTGAGCTGCTGGAACTCGGCGACTCCGTGCGGCCCCAGTTCCCGCCCGTACCCGGAGTGGCCGTAGCCGCCGAAGGGGGCGACCGGGTTGAACGGTGCCCCGTTGACGTCGACCTGCCCGCTGCGCAGCCGGCGGGCCACGGCGGTGGCGGTGTCGTCGTCGGCGGCCCAGACGGCGCCGGCCAGCCCGTAGGGGGTGCCGTTGGCGATGCGGACGGCCTCCTCCTCGTCCCGGTAGGACAGCACGGTGAGGACCGGGCCGAACACCTCCTGCTGGGCGATGGCGGCGCCGGGGTCGGCGTCGACGACGACGGTGGGTCCGCAGTAGTGGCCGCGCCCGTCCGGCCCGGGGGCCTCCCGGCCGTCGACGGCCAACCGGGCACCGTCACTCACCGCCCTGGCGATGTGCTCGGTGACGGTGCGGTGGTGGTCGGCGGACACCAGGGGCCCCAGTCGGGTCTCCGGGTCGGTCGGATCCCCGGGCCGGTACCGCTGGGTGGCCGCGACGGCCAGGTCGACCGCTTCGGCGTACTGGTCGTGGCGCACCAGCAGGCGGGTCTGCGCGGTGCAGGTCTGGCCGGCGTTGAGCAGGCAGCTGTCCACGGTCCTCCGCACCGCCCGGGGCAGGTCGGCGCCGGGCAGCACCACGGAGGCGGACTTGCCGCCCAGTTCCAGCGCGACGCGGGCCAGGCGTTCCCCGGCGAGCGCGGCGACCCGGGCGCCGGCGGTGGTCGACCCGGTGAAGGACACCATCGCCACCCCGGGGTGGCGGACCAGGGCCTCCCCGACCACCGGGCCGCTCCCGGGGACCACGGTGAGCACCCCCGGGGGCAGCCCGGCCCGGTCGGCCAGCTGGGCCAGGGCCAGGGCGGACAGCGGGGTGAGGGCGCTGGGTTTGAGCACGACCGGGCAGCCGGCGGCGAACGCGCCGGCGATCTTGGCGACGGCCTGGTGCAGCGGGTAGTTCCAGGGCGTGATGCCGCCGACGACGCCGACCGGGTCGCGGAGGACCAGCGAGTGGCCGAGCCGTTCCGGGACCGCGAACCCGGGGTCGCGCAGCAGGGCCGAGGTGGACTCCAGCACCCGCAGGGGCAGTCCGACCTGCACGGCGCGGGAGAAACGGATCGGCGTGCCGAGTTCGGCGGTGACCAGCTCGGCGAGGTCGGCGGCCCGGTCGGTCATCGCCGCGCGCAGGGCGTCGAGGTGGTCGGCGCGCTCACCCGGTTCCAGGGCCGCCCAGGCGGGGAAGGCCCGTTCGGCGGCGAGCACCGCCTCGTGCACGTCCTCCGGGTCGGCCGCCGCGACCTGGCCGAGACGCTCCCCGGTGGCGGGGTTCTCCACGTCGATCGGCGTCGTCGTGTGCGGGGCCGTCCACCGGCCGTCGAGGTACAGGCGGTCCGGGGGCAGCTGGTCGAGCAGCTGGGGCTGTGCTGGCACGGCGTCCTCCACGCGCTCGGGGTGCTCGGGTGTCGGGTCGTCGGATGGGTCGCTGCTGGACGGGGGTGCCGCGCCGCCGGGTGACGCGCCGCCCGTGGGCGTGACCGGGACCGGGCGGGGCCTCAGGAGAGGCGTTCGACGACCATCGCCATGCCCTGCCCGCCGGCCACGCACATCGACACCAGCCCGAACTGGCCGTCGCGGACGCGGAGGCCGTGCAGCAGGGTGGCCGTCAACCGGGCCCCGGTCATGCCGAACGGGTGACCGACGGCGATCGCGCCTCCGTGCACGTTGAGCCGGTCCTCGTCGAGCCCCAGGTCCCGGCGGACGGGGATGACCTGCGCGGCGAACGCCTCGTTGATCTCGGCCAGGTCGAGGTCGCCGACGCCGAGCCCGGCGCGACGCAGCGCGAGACGGCAGGCCGCCACCGGCCCCAGCCCCATGATCTCCGGGGACAGCGCCGACACGCCGGTGGAGCGGATGCGGGCCAGCGGGGTGATGCCGAGGTCCCTGGCGCGGTCCTCGGCCATCACCACCAGGGCGGCGGCGCCGTCGTTGAGCGGGCAGCAGTTCCCGGCGGTGACGGTTCCGTCCGGTCGGAACACGGGGTCGAGCCCGGCGAGCCGGTCCAGGGTGGTCCCGGGGCGGGGGCCGTCGTCGGCGGCGACGACGGTGCCGTCGGGGAGGGTGACGGGGGTGATGTCCTCGGCCCAGAACCCGTCGTCGAGGGCGCGGGCGGCGGCCCGCTGCGAGCGCAACGCGAACTCGTCCTGTTCGCGGCGGCTGATCCCCCGGTGCTGGGCGACGTTCTCGGCGGTCTGCCCCATCGCCAGGTACACGTCGGGCAGTTCACCGGATCGGCGGGGGTCCTCCCAGGGTGGGGCTCCGCCGCCGGCGCGGGTGGCCGAGCGGGCCATCGCCGCCGCGTAGCGGGGGTTCTCACCCCGCCCGCCGGCCTCGGCGTCGGCGGGTCGGGCGATGCGGGACACGCACTCGACGCCGCCGGACACGTAGGCCAGGCCCTCCCCCGCCCGGATCGCGTGGAACGCCATCCGGGTGGTCTGGAGGGACGAGGCGCAGTGCCGGCTGATCGTCGCGCCGGGCAGGCCGTCCAGGCCCAGGGACACCGCCACGACGCGGGCGATGTTGAACCCCTGCTCGCC
>NZ_AGVX02000382.1 GCF_000239155.1 Actinoalloteichus spitiensis RMV-1378 | reverse complement strand
TGGTCACCGATACCGAGCATGAGCACCTGGTCCCGGCCGGGGTCGCGGTGTGGACCGTGGACGGCGCGGTGACCGAGCCCGGCGCGGGACCGGCGGATGTGATCCGCGGGTTGGTCGAGGTCACGGCTCCGGTGACACCCGACCGGGCTGCCTACGTGATCTACACGTCCGGGTCCACCGGCCGTCCCAAGGGCGTGATCGGTACCCACCGGGGGTTGATGACCCGGTGGGCCTGGTTCACGCAGGCCTACCCCGAGCAGCGGGGTGTGCCCGTGCTCGCGCGGGGATCGGTGTCGTTCCTGGACTCGGCCACCGAGATCCTGGGCACCCTGCTCGAGGGCGGTCGGGTCGTGCTGGCCGATGAGACCGAGATGAAGGACCCGGTCGGGTTGGTCGGGTTGGTCCGGGCCCACCGGGTGGAACGGGTCACGATGGTGCCCAGCCTGCTGGCGGTGGTGCTGGACGTCATCGCCGCTGACCCGGAAGCCGTCGCGTCGGTGTCCTGTTGGGTGTCCAGCGGGGAACCCCTGCCCGCTACCGTGGCCACTCGTTTCGCTGCCCTGCTGCCCGGTGCCCGGTTGCTCAACCTCTACGGGGCGTCCGAGGTGGCCGCGGACAGCCTGGCCCAGGAGGTCACCGGGCTTCCGGTGCTGGTGGGTACCCCGATCAGCGGGACCCGGGTCCACATCCTCGATGCCGGTCTGCGTCCGGTGCCGGTGGGGGTCCCTGGTGAGGTGTACGTGGCCGGTGCTGGTCTGGCCCGGGGCTATATCGACCGGCCGGGGGTGACCGCGCACCGGTTCGTGGCCGATCCGTTCTCCCGGGCAGGGGACCGGTTGTACCGGACCGGGGACGTGGCCCGGTGGGACCGGTGGGGGCGGGTGGAGCACCTGGGGCGGTCGGACGCGCAGGTGGTGCTGCGGGGTTTCCGGATCGAGTTGGGGGAGATCGAGGCGGTGTTGCGGTCCTGCCCCGGGGTGGAGCAGGCGGTGGTGGTGGTGCACACCGATACCACGGGGACGGATCGGATCGTGGGGTATGTGACCGGTGCGGTCACCGGTGCCGGGGTGCGGGAGTTCGTCGGGGGTCGGGTACCGGAGTACATGGTGCCTTCGGTGGTGATGGTGGTGCCGGTGTGGCCGGTGACGGCGTCGGGGAAGGTGGATCGGGCGGGGTTGCCCGAACCGGTGTGGGAGTCGGGGGTGGGGTATGTGGGTCCCCGGTCGGTGGTCGAGGCCCGGTTGTGCCAGGTGTGGCAGGAGGTGCTGGGACTGGACCGGGTCGGGGTCCACGACGACTTCTTCACCCTGGGTGGGCACTCGCTGATCGCTACCCGCCTGGTCGCCCGGATCCGGGCGGTGCTGGGCGTGGTGGTCTCGGTGCGGGAGGTGTTCACCGCCCCGACAGTGGCTGGTCTGGCCGTGCGGGTGGTACGGGCCCGGCAGCGGCGGCTCCCGCCGATCACCCCGGTGGTGCGGGAGGGGCAGTGGGTGCCGTTGTCCTCGGCCCAGCAGCGGTTGTGGTTCCTGCACGAGTTCGACCCGACCGGGGTGGAGTACCACACCGGGTTCGGGTTGCGGTTGGTCGGGCCGGTGGATCTGGGGGCGGTGCGGGCGGCGGTGGCCGGGGTGGTGGCCCGGCACGGGGTGTTGCGGTCGGTGTTCGACACCGTGGACGGGCAGGGAGTGCAGCGGGTGGTGCCGGTGGAGGAGGCGCCGGTCGTGGTGGGGTGGGTGGATGTCTCGGGTGCGGTGGATCCGGGGGCGGAGCGGGATCGGGTGGTCGCGGATGTGGTGGGGCAACCGTTCGATCTGCGGTCGGGTCCGGTGGTGCGGGTGGTGGTGGTGCGGGAGTCACCGGAGTCGCATGTGCTGGTGTGGGTGATGCACCACCTGGTGACGGATGGGTGGTCGATGGGTGTGGTGGTGCGGGAGTTCGGGGAGGGGTACGCGGCGGCGGTCGCGGGTGGCGCGGGGTCGTGGTCGGAGTTGCCGGTGGGGTATGCGGATTTCGCGGTGTGGCAGCGGGAGTTGTTCTCGGGTGAGGTGTTGGCGGGGCAGGTGGGGTACTGGCGGGAGCGGTTGGCTGGTGTTCCGGTGTTGGAGTTGCCCACCGACCACCCACGACCCCCCGTGCGGACCTCGGCGGGAGCGGTGCACCGCTTCACGGTGCCCGCCGCGCTCACGGGCACGCTCCACGAGCTGGCCCAGTCGCGGGGCGCCACGCTGTTCATGGCGTTGACGGCGGTGACGCAGCTGTTGT
>NZ_AGVX02000383.1 GCF_000239155.1 Actinoalloteichus spitiensis RMV-1378 | reverse complement strand
GGGCGTTGGCCAGCAGCTCCTGGAACTGGGCGGAGAACCAGTGGCCGGAGATCGGCGCGTCAGCCAGGGCGCCGGAGGGGTTGTAGTTGTTGCGCGGGTTGCCCTGGTAGGCGGGGTCGCACATCTGGTCGAAGCCCTTGCCCTCGTCGTTGGGGATCTCCTCACTGGAGCCGTCGGACTCGCCCGGGGGCTTCATCCAGACGTAGGCGTCGATGCCGGGCTCGGGTGCGGTGGTCGGGCGCTCGCCGAGGCCGGCGCCGGCCTGGTTGCACCAGTTGCCGATGTGGATGCGGCGGTCGTAGCGGCCGCCTTCGACGTAGGCTTCGGCGCTGGTCTGCGGTCCGGGGCCGGTGGGCCGGTTCGGGCCGCCCCAGCCGTTGCGGGAGGTGTCGATGAGCATGCCGATTCCGGGGTCGAAACCGGCCTGCACGAGGCGCTCGCGGAAGGCCTGGGCGAAGGACAGCTCGTCGACGTAGTTGTTCCAGTCGATCCAGCTGGACTCGCCTCGGACCTGCTGGCCGTTGATGACGTCGGTGACGCTGAAGTTCTCCTCCTTCAGCGCGCTGTAGTTGGCGGTGTTGGCGATGAAGCCGTGCACGTCGGCGGGGGTGGCGCCGTTGGCGTTGGCGGCCTCGAAGAACAGGTCGGCGGAGGCGCCGAAGTTGTCCTCCCAGCCGATCCAGCCGTGGTGGCCGGCGTCGATGTAGTTGTAGACGTTGGGGATCGCGCCGAGCTGGGCGAGGGCGTAGCCCACGCCGTCGACGTAGCCGCCGTTGGCCTTCATCACGTCGCACTCGGGGGTGGCGGTCGGGCGCGGCGTGACGTTGGTGATGAGGTTGGGCAGCGAGTCGATCTCGATGGTGGTGACGATGCGCAGGTCGGCGTAGGCGGGGTCCGAGAGGATCTCGGCGATCGGGTCGATGAACTCGGACTGGTAGCGCGGCAGGTCGTTGGGACCGAGCTCACCGCTGGAGGCCAGGGCGGCGCAGTCGCGCCCGGGCAGGTTGTAGATGACGACCTGGAAGACGAAGTCCTGCCCGTTGGCCTGGCGGACCGCCTCGTCGAGGTGTTCGCGCAGTCCCATCTTCCCTTCGGGGCCCTCGATGGCCGCGATGCGGTCCATCCAGACGCCGGTGGGTTGGTCGGCGATCGCGCTGCCGCCCGGTTCGGCGGCGGCGTTGGCCGACCACTCCGGGTTGACGTACACGTCCGCGCCGACGTAGGGGTTGTCCACCCTGGTCTGTTGCGGGGTGGTGTCGTCGGCACCGGCCACTCCGCCGGTCACGAACAGGCCCGACGTGAGTGCGAGCGCGGATGCCGCGGTGAGTCCGCGGCGGAGGCGCGAGCGGCGCCCCCCGCGTGCCGAGTCAGTCTTCATGTGGGCTCCTTCGTCGTTCCCTCATGACGTCCTTGTCCGAGTTCTGGGAGCGCTCCCATGACGGGACTGTACCAATGGGGTAACACTGTGAAAAGAGTCGTTCACCATTCGGTGGCGATTTTCCTGGTTCCGCGATCGACGGGCCCAGGGTATTCCTCCGCGTGACGAGGAAGGGCGCCGGCGAATGGGGTAGGCCGTGTCTCCCCCTCGCGCATCTGGGCCTGTGACCTGCCCTGTTCTGCGTGCAATGGGGGTTTCCCGGTGTCGTTCCCGTTCACTGGACACGGACTGGTACGGCGTTTTCGCGCAAGGGTGCGGAATGGGCGGAGCACGCGGCGAGGCTCTTGTCGTGGGAGCGTCGGCGGCATTCGCCGGGCCGTTCTGGCTCCGATCGCTCCCGGTCGGGGTGCGGTGTTCGGCGGGCGGGGTGGGCGGCTGAACGGCCCCCTCTCCCGGCCGGGGTGGCGCGTGGCCAGCGCGCGAGGCCGGCGTGCGGATCTGGGGGTGGGTCGCCTGGGGGAGCCGTCCCCGTCCCGCGTGCGCGGGGATAGCGCCTGCTCCGGTCGCGCGCGGAGGACGTCGGGCGGGTGGTCCGGTTGGCCCCCGAGTCGGGCGTTGGCGGAGCGGGCCGAACCGAACGCCCGGTCTCCTGAAGTCTGGGAACGCTCCCACACCGTGGCGGTGGGGGCGCGACCGGTGCGGAGGGCCACCGCCGCCCCCACCGGTCGCGCTCCGGAGCCAGGCCAATGCGGCCGGAGGCGCGGCGCGCGGAGAGGACGACGGGCCGTGCGGCCAAGGGTGACCTCGGGCGGGCACGCTCGGTGGACGTCCGCTACCGCCCGACGCGTTCGTCCTCGACCAGGACGGGGCCGGTACCGCGGGCCTCGCCGGGGCCGTCCACCGGGGCGGCGGGTGGCGCGCGGGTCAGTCCAGCGCCTCGGACCTCGGCAGCCACACCCGCATGGACACCGGTCCCCGGTTTCCCCACTGGTGGTAGGGAACGAGGCGCAGGCTGTGCGGCCGCACCGACCGAGGCACCGGGCTGCTGCCGTAGGGCCAGGACTCCGCGGCCGGGGAGGTCCGGTGGCCCTCCACCGACAGCTCCACCGACAGCTCCACCGCCCCCTCCACCGCGTGCTCGACCGGGTCGAGGGAGGTGTCGACACTGATCTCGGCCAGGGGCGGTTCGTCGCCGGGGGACTCCGCGCAGTAGACCAGCGGTCCGCGTTCGACGGCGACGCAGTCCCGCACGGCGTCGATCCGCCGGTCGGGCCAGGTCCACCGGGGTGTCATCGGCAGTTCCAGGCGCAGCTCGTCGCCTGGCCGCCACCGCCGGTCCACCGTCGCCAGTCCGGGGGCGGCCCGCACCACGCCCTCGGGGTGGGCCAGGCGGGCGCCGTCGGCCCACACCGGCACCCGCAGGGAGATCCGGCAGGTCTCCTGCGGGGCGCCGAGTACCCGCACCAGCACGGTGCCCGACTCCGGGTAACGGGTGCGCACGCTCAGCCGCAGCCGGGGTCCGTCGACCAGCCGGGTGTCGATCTCGGCGGAGGCGAACTGGTGCAGCTGCACGCCCCGGCGGTCCCGGGTCGCCAGGTAGCCGGGGAGGGCGCCCAGGGTGCGGGCGATGTTCGGGGGGCAGCAGGAGGTGCTGAACCAGGGTGCGCGCAGGGCGCTGCCGCCCCACCAGCTGACCTCGTCGGCTCCGGTCGGGATGCCCGGGGTGCGCACCTGCAGGGGGTTGACGTAGAAGAAGGACCGGCCGTCGGCGGACAGGGAGGTCGCCAGCACGTTGTACAGGGTGCGTTCGGCCAGTTCGGCGTAGCGGGGGTGGCCGGTGGCCAGCAGCAACCGCCAGCACAGCATGATCGAGGCGATGCCCGCGCAGGTCTCGGCGTAGGCCCGGTCGGGCGGCAGTTCGAAGTCCTCGCCGAAGGCCTCGTCGCGGTGGCGGGAGCCCATGCCCCCGGTGAGGTAGGTGCGGCGGGCCACGGTCCGTTCCCACTGCGCCTCCACGGCGGCCAGCAGCGCGGTGTCGCCGGTTTCCACGGCCACGTCCACGGCCCCGCACGCCAGGTAGAGCTGGCGGACGGCGTGGCCCCGGAACGCGCGTGCGGCGCGGACGGGCTCGTCGTCCTGGAAGTAGGCGCGGCCGTGTTCGGTGTCGCCCAGCGCCGGGCGACCCCGGCGTTCGACGAACCGGCGGGCCATCTCCAGGTACCGTTCCTCCCCGGTGAGGCGGCACAGTTCCACCAGGGCCATCTCGATCTCGGGGTGTCCGCACACCTGGTCGCCCTCCAGGAAGTGGGCGCACACGTGGTCGGCGGCGCGGCGGCCCACCTCGACCAGGAGGTCGTCGCCGTGGCAGCGGGCCCGGGCGACGCTGGCCTGGATGAGGTGGCCGGCGCAGTAGAGTTCGTGCCCCCACTCGAGGTTCTGGTAGCGGCGGCCCGACCAGCGGGTGTTGAGGTAGCCGTCGTCCTGCTGGGCCTGGGCCAGCAGGGGTGTGATCTCCTCGACGAGGGCGTCGTCGCCGTGCCAGGAGGCGGCTTCGAGGAGTTTGTGGATCTCGGAGTCGGCGAAGTCGGGGCCGCGGTGGCCGCCGTCGCGGAAGTTGTCGATCCAGCCGAGGGTGCCCATGCGTTCCGCGCAGTGCGGCACCGTCACCTGGGCGCTGAGCGCCCGGCGGTCGGCCCAGAAGCCCGAGGTGAGCTGGACCTCGTCCAGTCCGAGTGGGGTGAGCACCCCGGAGGAGGGCAGCACGGGTCTGGTCATGGTCTCTCCCCGGCTCGTGTGGTCGGCAGGGACTCCAGGGTGGCGGCTGCTGGCCGCCGTGCCGAGGGGGCGGGCAGGGCTTGGCCTGAACCAGCCGGGGCGCGGCGCCGGGGGTGCGGCCCCGGGAGGTGGGCCCGGGGTCACGGGGGTCGCGGGCCGCCGGCACCGCGCCGGGGGTCAGGACCGGGAGGCCCGGATCTCGTCGAGGCCCGGGAACCGGTCGGCGATGGAGTGCTCCACGAAGTCCCCCACCCAGCCCTGCTCGTCGTGGAAGAAGCGGATGGACACGTAGTCGGGGGTGGTGCCCATGTCGAACCAGTGCGTGGTGTTGGCGGGCACGCTGAGCAGGTCACCGGCCTCGCACAGCACGGCGTGCACCCGGTCGCCGATGTGGAGGTAGAACACTCCTGAGCCGCGGGCGAAGAAGCGGTCCTCGTCGTCGTCGTGGGTGTGTTCGGACACGAACCGTGCTCGGGCCTCCTCGGCGCGGCGCCGCCAGTCGGGGGTGTCGGTGGGGGTCATGTGCATCGCGTCGACGTGCACGTAGCCCTCGGCGGCGACGACGTCCGCGATCCGGTCGTGGTAGGCGGCCAGCACCTGCTCGGAGGTGGGTTCCTCGGGAAGCCCTGGCACCACCTCCCACCGGTCGAAGCGGACTCCCAGCTCCGCGAGGACCGCGCGGATCTCCGCCGGGTCCTCGGTGCGCAGCAGCACCTCGTCGGGTCCCTGTTCGGGCCACACGGTCAGCAGTGTCATCGTCTCCCCTTCCTCGTCAGCGGGTCGGGCTGGTCACCGGGATCGAGGTCGGCGGCCAGGACGAACCGCAACAGCCACTCCAGGCACTCCGTGCGGTGGCGGGCCTGGACGAGGTCCGATCCCCACACGTACAGGCCGTGGCGGGCGACCAGCAAGGCCGGGGTGGCGGGGTCGAAGCCGGCCTCGAAGGCGTCGCCGAGCACGCGCATGTCCTGGCTGTTGGGGACGACGGGTACGACGACCAGGTCGTCGTGCGCCTGGCGGCCGAAGCCCTTGAGCATCTCCAGGTCGCGCAGGGCCACCCCGCTGGGCCAGCGTTCGGCCGCCAGGACGGCGGCCAGGACGTGGACGTGCACCACGGCGCCGGCGCCGGCGACCGAGGCGATGCGGGCGTGCAGGCCGGCTTCGGCGGAGGGGCGGGGGGCCGTGGCGGGTTGGT
>NZ_AGVX02000384.1 GCF_000239155.1 Actinoalloteichus spitiensis RMV-1378 | reverse complement strand
CCCCCGTCCCGGCCCGGGCCCGGGACCGGGCACCTACCGCCGGTCCCGCGCGGCGACCCCACCGAGCACGCGGGTGACCGCCGCCTCGCGCAGCCGCTCCAGCCGTGCCTCCTGGTCCCGCGCCCGGCGCAGCAGCGCGTCGAGGCGCGCCGCCGAGAGCCCGTCCCCGGCCGGCTCCGGGGCCTCCACGACCGCGCGCAACGTCCGCCACGCCGTAGCCCGCGCGGACAACATCAGCAGCAGCCCCTCCAGCTCCATCACGGTGCTCAACGGCGACCGGCCACGGAGCTGCCCGTTGAGCTTCAGCCGGCCCACCTTCTCCGCCGCCCACAGCGCCCAGGTCTTGTAGTGCGCGACCTCCACGCCGAGCAGGCGCATGGCATCGGCGAGCCCGGCGCGGTCCTCCGCCATCTCGTCGGCCAACCGGTCCAGTTCCGGTCCGTCAGGTGAGGAGACCTCGGCCTTCGCCAGGCGCCGGGCGAGCTCCACGGCGGCGGTCGCCCCGGCGAGGTGGTCGTTGAGGTAGATGGCCAGGAGCCTGGACCGCTGGTCGTGCGGTGTCGGCTGGTCGCTCCGCTCGGTCATGGTCCCCTCCGGTGCCCGGTCGTCGTGGCGAACGTGTCTTCCCGGGGCTTACCCGGGGCCGGCTGGCCCATGCCGGAAGGTGGGGCCGGAGGAGGTCCCCGCAGTGCGGCCGGGCGGCCGGCGGCGGCGCCGCATGGTGAGGCGAGCACCCCTCGGTGGTTCCGGTGGGTGGTCCGCGTGCCCCCGCACGGACGGGGGGATCGGGTGCGCGGCGCGGAACGCCGGCGGGGGCGGTCGGGACGGCGGTGAGGGACCCCGGCGACGCCCCGGGGACGTGGGCGCGGGCGGTCGTGGTCCGGTCCCGGCCGCCGTGCTGGTTCTGGCCGCGCTGACCAGCCTGGCTGTCGCGCCCCCTCGGTGTTCCTGGCGTCGTTCGCCGACGAGGCCCTGGGTGGTCGTCCACGAACTCCGCGTTCTCCGGACCCAACCGGCCGCGTCGGTCGCGGCGGCCCTGGGCATCGCCGGCGCGCGGCGGGCGCGCGGGCACCCTCGGCGGCTGCCCGCCGCGTCGCTCCGCATCCCGCTCGTCACGTGTGGTACCCGAGGTGTCACCTGTTGGTCACGTGCGCGTGCTGGTGCCGGCCACGGGGGCGGGCCATGATGGGAGGAGCTCCACGGCGGGCAGGCGGGCGACCGTCGGGGTGGCCTTCTTGTGACACCGTCCGCCCATCGGGTGGCCGGAGCGGTTTTCGGCTGGCGAACCAGACCGTCGTGCACTAGATGTAGTGATGTACTGTTTGTTCGACACCAGATGTGCCCATGAGACAAGGGGTGTGAGGTTCAGATGAAAGTCACGCTGGATCCACACGCCGCGCCGAGGGTCGCCACTGACACGGCCCTGGTCGTGCGCCTCCGGCTCCGCACCGAGCTGGCCGGGCTCTCCGCTCGGTACCGGGGGCGGGACACCCTGGAGATCGAGAAGGCGGTCCGGGACGTGTGGCGCCGCGTCGCCGGGGCGGAGATCGGCCCCGCCCAGTTGGCCGACGTCACCGCCGAGATCCAGCGCGGAGAGGCCCCCGACGTCGTCATCGCCGCGGGCTGACCCGGGCACCAGAGGCCCGGCGGTCGCTCACCTCGTTCGCCGGCCGGGTGGCTCGGCCCCGACCCGAGCCCGACCTGGGCCCTGCCCGGCCGGGGCGGTGGCTCCGCCGGGGTCCGCGTGTCGTCCCCTCCTCGCGACGCGAGTTCAGCGCGTCGAGCCTTCCTGGGAACCCCGCTGCGCCGACCGCGTGATCCACTCCACCCTGCTGGGTGCCTCGTCGGGCACGCCGTGCTCGTCCTCGACCCAGATCCACACCTCTGGCGGATCGCCGTCGGTGAGATCCCAACGAGCGGTGACCATGCTGTCCTCCTCCGACTGTCTCCACGGCCCCGCCACGGGGTCGTCCAAGCGGGATGGCGTGGACGGCGCCGGCCACGCTCCCGTCGAGCGCCGCTCCCGGTGCTCGGGGGACACCCGACGGGCGGCGGACGCGTCGCGATCAGGACGAACCGTAGCGGCTCCGGCCCGCACACCGCCGGCTCGATACCAGCTCGTCACCGACATTCCCGCCGGTGGGGGAAGCAGCGGATGACCGCACGTCCTCCGAACGGACGGCGCGTCACGGGAGATCTCCCGGGCCGGTCGTGGGCCGCCCGGATACTACGCCCGGCCGCCGCCTGATCACCGCCCGCCCCGGGGCGGGCGGTGATC
>NZ_AGVX02000385.1 GCF_000239155.1 Actinoalloteichus spitiensis RMV-1378 | reverse complement strand
CGTCCGGGAGGACACCCCCGGCGACAAACGCCTGGTCGCCTACCTCACCCCCGACACCACCACCGCCGCCCCCGTCGCCCGCTACACCCGGCTGGCCGCCACCGGGGAACTGGCCGCCACCGGAGCCGAACTCCACGAACTGCCCAACGGCATGCTGGTCCTGGGCCGCAACCGCTCCAACATCGCCTTCCTCTA
The DNA here is from genome assembly GCF_000239155.1 of Actinoalloteichus spitiensis RMV-1378. Taxonomy (GTDB): domain Bacteria; phylum Actinomycetota; class Actinomycetes; order Mycobacteriales; family Pseudonocardiaceae; genus Actinoalloteichus_B; species Actinoalloteichus_B spitiensis. The sequence goes on along the minus strand of NZ_AGVX02000385.1, from coordinate 5,858 downwards.
CCAGGAGATCTTCGCCAACACCGAGTACGTCCGCGGCGGGATCCACCTCGACCCGGGGGCGGTGGTCATCGACGTGGGCGGACATGTCGGGTTGTTCTCCCTGTTCGTCACCCACCAGGTGCCCGACGCCCGCGTGTACGCCTTCGAACCGATCCCGGAGCTGGCCCGGTTGTACCGGCTCAACACCGCCCTGCACGGGGCGGACACGGTGCTCTCGGAATGCGGGGTGGCTTCGGAACCGGGGGTGGCGGAGTTCACCTACTACCCGGAGATGTCGATCATGTCCGGTCGGTTCGCCGACCAGGACGAGGAACGGCAGGTGCTGGAACAGTTCGTGCGCAACGAGCACGAGGAGGTCGGCGGTGACCAGGGTCTGGGGCAGCTGTTGTCCCACCGGTTGGCCAGCCAGCGGGTGCGGGCGGAGTTGACCACGATCTCGGAGGTGATCGACGCGCGGGGGTTGGCGCGGGTGGACCTGGTCAAGGTGGATGTGGAGAAGAGCGAGTTGGACGTGTTGCGGGGGGTTCGGGACGAGCACTGGCCGCGGATCGGTCAGGTGGTCGCGGAGGTGCATGACGCGCAGGGCCGGTTGGCGGGGGTGCGGGGTCTGTTGGAGTCGGTGGGGTTCACCGTGGTGGTGGACCACGCGCCGGATGTGGCCGACACGGGGTTGTACATGGTGTACGCGACCCGGCCGGGGTGGTCCACCGAACCCGCCACGTCCGTCGAACCCGCCACTGCTGGTGGTGCTGATCCTGGGGTGGGGCCTGGTGGTCGGGCGGTGCGGTGGTGGAACCCGGGGCAGTTGGTGGGGTCGGTGCGGGAGACCGCGCGGGAGGTGCTGCCGGAGCACATGGTGCCGGCGGCGTTCGTGGTGCTCGACCAGCTCCCCCTCACCGTCAACGGCAAACTGAACCAGCGTGCCCTGCCGGCTCCGGAGGTGGATGCGCTGTCCCAGCACGTACCACCGCGCACTGAGACCGAACAGCGGCTGTGCTCCGTGTGGCAGGACGTGCTCGGCGTGGAACGGGTCGGTGTGGAGGACGACTTCTTCGAACTCGGCGGCGACTCCATCCTCAGCTTGAAGGTCGTCTCGCGGGTGCGCTCCGAACTCGACGCCGAACTCTCCCCCCGCGCCCTGTTCGACCACCCGACGGTCGCCGAGCTGGCGGCCCTGGTCGCGGATGGTGCGACCGGAGCCAAGGTCGGCGCGGACATCCGCCCCGCCAACCGGGACGAACCGCTACCACTGTCCTTCGCGCAGCAGCGGCTCTGGTTCCTGGATGACTTCATGCCGGGAAGCGTGGAGTACAACGTGACCGGCGCGCTCCGCCTCACCGGCGTTCTGGACGTGGACGCTCTGCGCTCCGCGCTCACGGCGTTGGTGGCCCGCCACGAGTCGTTGCGCACCACCTTCGACTCAGTCGACGGCGCGGGGGTGCAGGTCGTGCGGGATCCGTTCGAGGTGCCGCTGCCGGTGGTGGACCTCGCCGGACCCCCCGTTCGGTCCTTGGACGAGCTGCTGCGGGCCGAGGCACACCGGCCCTTCGACCTGCGCACTGGCCCGCTGCTGCGGGTGTGCCTGGTACGCGAGTCGGACGAGGAACACGTGCTCGTCCTGGCGATGCACCACATCGTCACCGACGGCTGGTCGATGGGCGTCATCACCCGTGAACTGAACGAGCTGTACTCGGCCGAGGTCCGGGCAGTCCCGGCGTCCCTGCCGGAACTGCCCGCGCAGTACGCGGACTACGCTGTCTGGCAACGGGAGGGCGACGCGGCGGGCACGGACGAACAACTGGCCTACTGGCGGAACGTCCTCGCCGATGCCCAGCCCCTCACCCTGCCCAGCGACCGACCTCGGCCAGCCGTCCGGACGACGTCCGGTGCCCTCCATCGCTTCACGGTGCCCGCCGCGCTGGTCGCCGAGCTCCGAGCGGCGGCCCACCGCCAGGGCGCGAGCCTCTTCATGGCGCTCACCACGGTCACCCAACTGCTGCTCGCCAGGTACAGCGGGCAGGAGGACGTGACCGTCGGTACCGTCACCTCAGGCCGGGAACGCTCCGAACTGGAGGGAGTGGTCGGGTTCTTCGTCAACACCCTCCCGCTGCGCACCGCGGTGCGGGAGACCCGCACCCTCACCCAGCTGCTCGGGGACGTGCGGGAGACGGTGCTGGGGGCGTTCGCCCACCAGAGCGTTCCCTTCAGCCGGCTCATCGACGAGTTGGCGCCGGAACGCGACACCAGTCGGACGCCACTGGTGCAGGTGGTGGTCATCCTGCAGAACATCCCTCCCGCCGATGTGGAACTGCCTGGGCTGCGGGTCGAGAGCGTCCCGGTTCCTCGGGAGGCCGCCCAGTTCGACCTGACCCTGGAGTTCCAGGAAGCCGCCGACGGCACCCTGACCGCCGCTGTCGAGTACAACAGCGACCTCTTCGACGCGGGCACCATCACCAGGCTCACCGGCCATTGGCTGGCGCTGGCCACCAGGTCCCTGGCCGCACCGGACCGCCCGCTGCACGAGATCGACACCCTCGACGCACCAGAGCGGGACAGACTGCTGGCCGAGTGGGGCCGGGACGGTTCGCCCACGGTGTCCGGGCGGTACGGGGCCTCCCCATCCTTGATCGACCGGATCTTCGCGCAGGCCCTGCGTACGCCCGACTCGGTCGCTGTCACCGACTCGGAGCGAAGCCTCTCCTACGCGGAGTTGACCGTCCGGGTGGACCAGCTCGCGGCCGACCTTCGAGACCGAGGGGTGTCCTCCGAGACGAGGGTCGGAGTCTGCCTGACCCGCTCGGTCGACCTGGTCGTCGCGATGCTCGCCGTCCTCCGAGCCGGCGGTGCGTACGTGCCGCTCGACCCGGCCTATCCCACCGACCGGATCACCTACCTCGTCGCCGACAGCGGAACCAGGATGGTGATCACCGAGAACGCGGTCGCCGGCCGGATTCCCCCGGCCACCGATGTCGTGGTGCTGGACGACGTGCGGACCTCGGCGGCACTGGCGGCCAGGGCCGGGTCGGTCGTAGCCGACGTGCCGGACGGCAGTGCCGCCTACGTCATCTACACCTCCGGGTCCACCGGTCTCCCCAAGGGCGTGGTCGTGGACCGGGCCGCGATGGCCGGCCTCGTTGACTGGGCCGCGACGACCTTCGGCACCGACGGCCTGGGCACCGTCCTCGGGTCGACCTCGGCGAACTTCGACGTCTCGGTTTTCGAGATCTTCGCGCCGCTCGTCGTTGGCGGCCGGGTGGACATCGTCCGGGACCTGGTGGCCGTGACCGAGCAGCCGTGGTCGGGAAGCCTGCTCAGCGGGGTCCCCTCGGCGATGGCCGGTGTGGTCGAGGCCGCCGGCGAGAACCTCGGCGCTGACCAGGTGGTCCTGGCGGGCGAGGCACTTCCCGTCTCCCTGCTGGACCGTCTCGGGCAGGTCCTGCCCGACGCCGTCGTCGCCAACATCTACGGTCCCACCGAGGCCACGGTGTACGCCTTGGCGTGGTTCTCCGACGGCGACACCCGGCCGACGGGCGCCAGCGTGCCGGTGGGACGTCCCATCTCGGGCATCAGCGCGCAGGTGTTGGACCGCTGGCTCCGACCAGTCCCCGCCGGTGTGCCCGGAGAGCTCTACCTGGGCGGGGAGCGGCTGGCACGCGGGTACGCGGGCCGCGCCGGACTGACCGCGGCGAGGTTCGTCGCCGACCCCCACGGGGAGGACGGCGGACGTGTCTACCGCACCGGGGACGTCGTGCGCTGGCTCCCGGACGGAGTGCTGGAGTTCGTCGGCCGGGTGGACGACCAGGTGAAGCTGCGGGGCTTCCGCATCGAACCCGGCGAGATCGAGGCCGTCCTCACCGCCCAGCCGTCGGTGTCCCGGGCCGCCGTCATCCTGCGACGGGACCACCCGGACACCCCTCGGCTCGTCGCCTACATCGTTCCCGGCGAGGGGGACGTGCCGAACCCCGAGCTGCTCAGGGATCGACTGCGCGGCGCGCTGCCCGAGTACATGGTGCCCTCGGCGTTCGTGGTGCTCGACGAGCTCCCGTTGAACGCCAACGGGAAGCTGGAGAGGCGCGCGCTGCCGGCGCCGGACGCGACCGCGTCCGGCGCGCACGTCGAACCTCGGAGCGAGATCGAGCGGACCCTGTGCCTCATCTGGACCGAGGTGCTCGGTGTGGAGCGGGTCGGGATCGAGGACAACTTCTTCGAGCTGGGCGGGGACTCGATCCTCAGCATCCAGGTCGTCTCGCACGCACGCCGGGCAGGCCTCGACATCTCCTCCCGGGATCTCTTCCTGCGGCAGACCGTCGCCGGGTTGGCGCTTTCCCTGCAGGAGGCTCGCGCCGCCAGGCTCGAGATCTCGGCCGAGCAGGGTGTGGTGTCGGGTCCGGTGGGGACCACCCCGGTGTTGGAGTGGTTCTTCGCCACCCACCCGGTGGCCCCGCAGCACTTCACGATGTCGATGACCCTGGAGTTGTCCGCACCGGTCGGGATACCGGTGCTGCGTGCGGCGGTGGCGGGTCTGCTGGTCCAGCACGACGCGCTGCGGATGGTGTTCGACCGGGCTGACACCGGGTGGCGCCCACGGCTGCTCCCGGATCTGGATCCGGACCTGGTGCTCGGTCGGGTGGAGCTGACCGAGACCGGCGGCTCCGGTGGTGGTGAGCAGGCGCGGGCGGTGTGGGAGGAGGCCCTGACCCGGGCCCAGTCCGGCCTGGACCTGCGGGAGGGCCCGTTGCTGCGTGTCCTGGCCGGTGTCCGTGACGGGGTGGTGGTCGAGGTCGGGATCGTGGCCCACCACGCGGTGATCGACGGGGTGTCCTGGCGGATCCTGCTCTCCGACCTGGGCACGGCCTGCCAGCAGGCCAGCGCGGGGCGATCCGTGGAGTTGGGCACGAAGACCACCTCGGTCGCGGTGTGGGCGGGGAGACTGGCCGAGCACACCCGCGCCGGGGGTTTCGACGACCAGGTGGAGCACTGGCGGTCGGTGCTCTCCGAGCCGGGGGACCTGGAGATCCCGGTGGATCACCCGGGTGGGGTGAACACCGTGGCTTCGCAGGCCAGTGTGACGGTGTCCTTGGACGCCGAGCGGACCGCGGCGTTGCTCACGGCGGTGCCGGGGCGGTTCCGCAGTCAGGTCAACGACGTGTTGTTGGCCGGGTTGGGGCTGGTGCTGTCGGAGTGGACCGGTCGGGATCGGGTGGTGGTCAACCTGGAGGGGCATGGTCGGGAGGAGTTGTTCGAGGGGGTGGACCTCTCTCGGACGGTGGGGTGGTTCACCTCGATCTTCCCGGTGGCTCTGGAGGTGCCGGTGGGTGCTGGTTGGCCGGCGGTGATCCGGTCGGTGCGGCGGGGGTTGCGGGCGGTGCCGGATCGGGGTGTGGGGTACGGGGCGTTGCGGTACCTGTCGGGGTCGGTGGGGGCGGTTTTGGGGTCGGGTCCGGATCCGGTGTTGAGTTTCAACTACCTGGGGCAGTTCGAGGTGGGTGGAACTGGTGCTGGGTCTGGTGGGTCGGGTGTGGGGGTGTTCTCGGGTGTGGTGCCGGTGCGGGGGCAGGATCATCATCCGGGGGAGGAGCGGTCGCATCTGGTGGATGTGGTGGGGGCGGTGCAGGACGGGCGGTTGACGGTGACCTGGTGGTACTCGTCGGGGGTGCATGACCACGACACCATCCAGCGACTCGCCGACCGCTACGAGGCCGAGTTGCGAAGCCTCGTGGGAATGGTGCTTTCCCAATAGCGCCACACCACCCGATATGCGCCGCACGAAGTGCCTTTAGCTCTGACTGAAGCCCGCTTCGTGGACAACTGAAGAGTGTTTGGCTGTGCGTAGGCTCGAATCGGCAGTTGCCAGGACA
>NZ_AGVX02000386.1 GCF_000239155.1 Actinoalloteichus spitiensis RMV-1378 | reverse complement strand
CTGCCCGAGCCGAAACCGTCGAAGCCGCCACCGCCCCGGAACCCGCCCGACCCGAACAGCCGACGGGCCTCGTCGTACTGCTTCCGCTTGGAGGCGTCGGAGAGCACCCCGTAGGCCTCGGACACCGCCTTGAAGCGGGTCTCGGCCTTGGTGTCACCGGGGTTGGCGTCGGGGTGCAGGTCCCGGGCCAGCTTCCGGTACGACTTCTTGATCTCGTCGGCCGACGCGTCAGGAGGGACGCCCAGCTCCGCGTAGAAGTCCTTCTCGATCCAGTCCCTCGAACTCACCGAACGCCCCTCCCTTCCTCACGCGTCCCGCTCGGCCTGGTCACCGCTGGACGAGCCCTCGTCGGCCACCGGAGTGGGGGTACCGGACGGGTCGTGGTCGGTCACACCGACCAGCGGTGCCCGCAGCACCCGGTCCCCGAACCGGTAACCGCGACGCAGCACGGTCGTCACCGTCGGCTCGCTGACGTCGGGCGAGGTGTCGTGCTGCACCGCCTCGTGCACCGACGGGTCGAAGGGGTCACCCTCCGCGCCGTACGGCTCCAGGCCGGCCTTGGTGAGCGTCTCCACGACCTTGTCGCCCACGGCCTTGAAGGGACCGGTGAGGTCACCGTGGGCCGCGGCCCGCTCGAGGTCGTCGAGCACGACCAGCAGGTCGCTGGCCAGCGCGGCCTTGGCCGCGTTGACCGTGGCCTCCCGGTCGCGCTCCACCCGGCGCCGGTAGTTGGCGTACTCGGCGCTGAGGCGCTGGAGGTCGGCCGTCCGCTCGGCCAGCTGCTGCTCCAGCTCGCTGGGAGCGGCGGCCTCGGCCTCCACGGCAGACGCCTCCGCCGGGGGCGCCTCCGCCGGGGGCGCCTCCACGGCGTCCGCCTCGACGACCACCGGCTCGTCCTCCTGGGTCGTGGGCGACTCCTCGGAGGACGGCTCGGCGCGGTGCCGGCCGCCGTTGTTCTCGGCGTCCGGGTCGCGCGCCTCACCGGTCTCGGGGTCGATGCGGCGGCGGTCGCGGATCACGACCCTGGGCTGCTCGTCCCCGTTCTCCCGATCGGGAAGTTCCTGCCCCTGCGCACTCACTTCTTGTCGTCCTCGTCCACGATCTCGGCGTCCACGACGTCGTCCTTGGCGCCGGCGCCACCAGCACCCGAGGTACCGGCGCCGGCGGTTCCGGCCTCACCCTGGCCCGCGTCCCCCGGCGTCGCCCCGGTGTTGGCGTACAGGGCCTGGCCCAGCGCCTGGGACTCGGTGGCCAGCTTCTCCACCGCCGTCTTGATGGCGGCGAGGTCCTCGCCCTTGAGCGCGGTGTTGGCCTCGTCGATGGCGGCCCGCACCTTCTCCTTGACGTCGGCCGGCAGCTTCTCGTCGTTCTCCTTGAGGACCTTCTCGGTCTGGTAGACGAGGCTCTCCGCCTGGTTGCGGGTCTCGGCCTCCTCCCGCCGCTGCTTGTCCTCCTGCGCGTGCTGCTCGGCGTCGCGCATCATGCGGTCGATCTCGTCCTTCGGCAGCGCGGAGCCGCCGCTGATCGTCATCGACTGCTCCTTGCCCGTGCCGAGGTCCTTCGCGTTGACGTGCACGATGCCGTTGGCGTCGATGTCGAAGCTGACCTCGATCTGCGGGACGCCGCGCGGTGCCGGCGGGAGGCCCGTCAGTTCGAAGACACCCAGCTTCTTGTTGTACGCCGCGATCTCACGCTCGCCCTGGAAGACCTGGATCTGCACCGAGGGCTGGTTGTCGTCGGCGGTGGAGAAGATCTCCGAGCGCTTGGTGGGGATGGTGGTGTTGCGCTCGATGAGCTTGGTCATCACGCCGCCCTTGGTCTCGATGCCCAGGGAGAGCGGGGTGACGTCGAGCAGCAGCACGTCCTTGACCTCGCCGCGCAGCACGCCGGCCTGGAGCGAGGCGCCGACCGCGACGACCTCGTCCGGGTTGACGCCCTTGTTCGGCTCCCGGCCACCGGTCAGTTCCTTGACCAGCTCGGCGACGGCGGGCATCCGGGTGGAGCCGCCCACCAGGACGACGTGGTCGATGTCGGCCACGCTGATGCCGGCGTCGCGGATGACGTTGTTGAACGGCGTCTTGGTGCGCTCCAGCAGGTCGGAGCTGATGCGCTGGAACTCGGCCCTGGACAGGGTCTCGTCGAGGAACAGCGGGTTCTTGTCCGCGTCGACGGTGATGTAGGGCAGGTTGATGCTGGCGGTGGAGGAGGAGGACAGCTCGATCTTGGCCTTCTCCGCGGCCTCCCGGATCCGCTGCATCGCCATCTTGTCCTTGCTCAGGTCGATGCCCTGGCCGGACTTGAAGCGCTCGACCAGCCAGTCGACGATGCGCTGGTCCCAGTCGTCACCGCCGAGGTGGTTGTCGCCGGAGGTGGCGCGGACCTCGACGACGCCGTCACCGATCTCCAGCAGCGAGACGTCGAAGGTGCCGCCACCGAGGTCGAAGACCAGGATGGTCTGTTCCTTCTCGCCCTTGTCGAGGCCGTAGGCGAGCGCGGCCGCCGTCGGCTCGTTGACGATCCGCAGGACGTTCAGACCCGCGATCTGGCCGGCCTCCTTGGTGGCCTGCCGCTGCGCGTCCTCGAAGTAGGCCGGGACGGTGATCACCGCGTCGGTGACCTCCTCGCCGAGGTACGCCTCGGCGTCCCGCTTGAGCTTCTGCAGCGTCCGCGCGCTGATCTCCTGCGAGGTGTACTTCTTGCCGTCGATCTCGGTGGCCCAGTCGGTGCCCATGTGGCGCTTGACGGACCGGATCGTCCGGTCGACGTTGGTGACGGCCTGGTTCTTGGCCGACTGCCCGACGAGCACCTCGCCGTTGCGGGCGAAGGCCACCACGGACGGCGTCGTGCGCGCACCCTCCGAGTTCGCGATGACCGTCGGCTCACCGCCTTCGAGTACGGCGACCACCGAGTTGGTTGTCCCCAGGTCGATACCGACCGCACGCGACATCGAAGAACCTCCTGCTGCGTTGCTGTGCGTTGAGTGGAACGGGCTCAAGTCTGCGCTCACCCGGTCGACGGAGTCAACCAGCCCTTGAGCGCCCCGCGCTCAACCTTTCTGCCACGCCCAACGTGCTGCCGGCGCCTCGTGTTCCCCGCGAGGACTACTTCTTCCGTTCCTCCTGGTCAGGGGGCCGGCTGCCGGGTGGTGCCCGGTGCGGGCCGGGGTCGCGCGCGGGCCGGGTGCCGCCCGCGGGTGCCGCCCGCGGCGTCGCGGGGTCGTTCCCGTGCCGTCGGAGCCGTCGCGGGCGCGGGACGTGCGTCCGCGACGGTCCCGCGCGCAGCCGGGGGTCGCGCCGGGTGCCGGCGTCCGCGGCCTCCTTTCGGTCATCCGTCACTTCCTCTCACTCTTCGGGAGATCACGCACACGTGATCAAGGTGACGGGAACGGCATTTACTCACCCATTACCCGAATGCCGATCACGGGCGCCACCTCGGCAGGTGTGCGAGCGGTGGCATCGACATCACCGCAGGTAGGTAACGAACCGGCCAACTTTGTGCACTATTTCACGAAGATCAGGTCGTGCCTTCTCCCCTGCTGACTACGGTCCCCCTAGCACCCGAAAGAGTGAGATCCTTTTCCACTCGAAGGTGTGAATTACTGGGGGCTGGGGTACGTAGGGAAGGACTTTCATGACCAAGGCGAGTCCCAGGCGGGGACTGCTCACGGCGGTGCTCGCCGCCGGCCTGGTGGCCGCGGGTTCGGCCCTGGGCGCCACCACCGCCGCCGCGCAGGCGGAGGAGGAGCCAACCGGCGAGACCCTGCTCGAGGTCGCGGCCGAGGCGCTGCCCACCGAGATGCGGATCGCCGTCCAACGCGACCTCGGCATCAACGCCGAGGTGTACGCGGAGCGGGCCACGGCGGCGGGGAACGCGTCCCTCACCAGCGAGGACCTGGAGGCCGAGCTCGGCGCCAGCTTCGGTGGTTCCTGGTTCGACAAGGACAGCAGAACCCTGCACGTGAACGTGACCGACGAGTCCGCTGCCGAGGTCGTCCGCGAGGCGGGCGCCCAGGCGCACGTCGGTGGACCGAGCAGGCAGCGGCTGGAGGCCGCCGGCGACCAGCTGGCCTCCTGGGTGCGCGGGCTGCCCGAGGCCCAGCGCGACCTCGTCCGTGGGATCGCCGTGAGCAACCGCGAACGCGGCCTCGTCCTCACCGTGTCCGGTGAGGAGGGTGCCGGCGTCGCCGCCGGTCGCCCCGACGTGGGCGTCGAGGTGGACGTCGAGAAGCAGGGTGGCCAGCCGAGGCTGGTCGACATCCAGGGCGGCGACGGCTACGTGGCCGGCCGGGACGGCGCGAGCCGACCCAGCGACCTGTACAACCTCTGCTCCTTCGGGTTCGCCGCCTACGACTCCGCGTTGAACCCGCTCTTCCTCACGGCTGGCCACTGCCTGGCGCGGGAGGGCTTCGACTCCGTCTACCGCGAGCCCGCCGGAGGCCTCACCTTCCCGGTGGAGAAGATCGGCACCTTCCAGGAGGTGGCGTTCGGCAACGGCTCCGACGACTACGCGACCATCGCGCCGAGCGACGCGCTCTCGACCTCGGTCAACACCTGGGACGGCTCGGCGCGGGCGATCACCGGTGTGGTCGCCCCGCTGGAGGGCATGGAGGTCTGCAAGTCGGGCCGCACCACCGGTTTCACCTGCGGTGAGGTCACCGTGGCCGACACGAACTGGGAGTTCCCCGACGGCGGTGAGATCGTCAGCGTCGATGGTTTCGAGTTCAACGCCTGCGTCGAGGGCGGCGACAGCGGCGGCGCGATCGTCGCCGGCACCCTCGCCGTCGGCATGAGCTCCGCCGCGTACTACGACTACGACCAGTACGGCAACGAGACCTGCCACCCGCAGAGCTCCAGCCCCGAGTTCAGCGAGCCCCGCGCGTTGGGCGTCTCGCTGGTCAGCGACGTGCTGCCCAAGCTCGACGACGTCCACGTGCTGACCGAGCTGGACGCGCCGGCGGTCACCTCGCCCGAGGACGGCGCCAGCGTGGGCGAGGCCCGGCCGACCATCACCGGTGAGGCGGCGCCGCACGCCACCGTCTCGGTGGACCTGGCCGGAACGCCCGCCACCGTGACGGCGGACGCCGGGGGAGCCTGGTCCTTCCAGCCCGAGGGAGACCTCGGGTACGGCGAGTACACCGTGACCGTCGCGCAGTCGCTGACGGTGGGAGGTACCACCGTCAGCTCCGACGAGGGCACCTCCCGCTTCGTGGTCGCGCCCACCGCTCCCACGATCACCGAGCCCACCGACGGCTCGGAGACCGAGGAACGGCGCCCGGTGATCCGGGGGACCGCCATCGCCGAGGCCACCGTGCGGGTGACCGTCGACGAGCGGGACGCCGTCGAGGTGACGGCCGACGCGGAGGGGAACTGGCAGGTCGAGCTCGACGCCGATCTCTCCCTGGGCGACCACACGGTGCGCGCCCTCCAGGTCGTCGACGGCTTGGAGTCGGCTGAGGCGTCCGCCTCCTTCCGCGTGCTCGGAGGCGGTGGCGAGAGCACCCCGCCGACCACCACCCCGCCTCCGTCCGGAGGTGGCACCGGCGGTGGCGACGAGGACGGCGCGGGTAGCGGCGGCGGTGGCGGCGGGGACGACCTGGCCGACACCGGTCTCGGTCTCCTGGTGCCGATGCTCGTCGTCGGCGGGGTGGCCCTCGCGGGAGGTACCGCCCTCGTGCTGAGGTTCCGCCGCCGTGGCGCGGAGGGCGGCGAGACGGCCTGATCCGCCCCTGACCCC
>NZ_AGVX02000387.1 GCF_000239155.1 Actinoalloteichus spitiensis RMV-1378 | reverse complement strand
CCCGGCCGCGCCGGCGCGGGCGCGGCCGGTACCAGCCCACGCCTAGTCGAAACGCACGTGCCGCAGCTGAACACCCACCCGGCGGACGACCCGGCGCACCGGGTGCTCGGCGCTCTCGGACAACCGCAGACCGCAGTGCTCCGCGATGTCCTCGGCGACCTCGGCGATCGTCTGGTGCTCGGTGTCGACGTGCACGTCGAACCGGGGAGTGCTCAGCAGGTCCAGGCAGCGCCGTGCCTGGTTCGCCGCGAAACTCGCCCTCCCCTCACCCCGGTACCGGATCCGACGCAGCAGCGACTGCTCCGAGGTGAGCAGCGTGAGGTGCCGCAGGTCCGGGTGGTGCCGGCGGAGCCCACCGACGATCTCGTCGTGGTAGTCCGGGTTGATCAACGTCATCGGCACGATCACGTGTCCGTCGTGGTCGTCGACCAGGCCGGAGAGGAACTCCCGGACGCCACGCCGCCACAGTGGCAGATCCTGGAAATCACCCCGCCGCGCGGGAGGTGTCATCCGCCGCAACGCGAAACCGAGCTGTTCGGGATCGCAGACGAAACTCCCGGGCAGACGGTGCTCCAGCTCGTGGGCCACCTGCGTCTTCCCGACGCCGAACGGCCCGTTGATCCAGATCAACATGGACGTGCAGACTACTGCCCACGGTGTGCGACCCAACGATCACCCATCGCCATCACCCGCACCGCGCACCTCCTCCGCTCCGCCGCCATTCGCCCTCGAACGCCCGCGCCACTCCGACATCCGGTCGGACGCGGCACCACACGCGGCGCGAGACGCCGGGATGGGACGGCCGAGCACGACCTCGGACGTTCGAGCGAGCGCACCGGCCTCGCAGCCTCCAGCGACGCACGCCCCGCTCCTCCTCGGCCGGTGTGCCCCGAAGGCCGCGTCCCGTTCCGCCGGACCCCGCGACGATGCCCCGCCCCCGGGAGGCCGACGGCGCCACCGCACCGGGCGGATCGGGAAAACCAGCAGGTCACAGCACTGAATGTTGGTTCACCCACCGGTCGCACGACCGCCTCCGCCGATCTTTACCTCCCCTTAGGAGTCAGACAGCGCGGCCCTATCACCGGGAACGGCAATCTTGGTCCCACACCGAGGGGAACACCCCCGAGACCAGGCCGGGAGAGCCGGACAGCGACTCGGGACCCACCAGGAGAAGGAAGGGAACCACCATGAAGAACCCGAAGATGGTCGCCGCGGTCGTCGGAGCTGTGGGCCTGCTCGCCATCGGCGGCACGGCCATGGCGCTCAACGACGGCGGGAACAGCGAGACCGTGCCGGCGACGAGCGCGCAGCACTGGGAGAACTCCGGCAACGCCGCCGTGAACAACGTCGAGCGGGACGACGACGGGGACGACCGCGATGACCGGGACGACTGGGACCCGAGGTCCGTGGAGACCGTGGAGGCCACCAGCGCCGAGGCCCGGGAAAACGGACCGAAGATCAGCTACGAGGAGGCCGAGCGGATCGCCCTGGAGCGCGTCCCCGGCGCCCGGGTGACCGAGGTCGAACTCGACGAGGACGACGGCCGGTACGAGTGGGAGATCGAACTCCGCAAGGACCGGATGGAGTACGACATCGACATCGACGCGGTCACCGGCGACATCATCGGCTACGAGGAGGACCGGGACGACGACTGAGCAGCAGCCGAGGTGGCTTCGGCCGGCAGGCCTGAACAGGCCGCGTCGAACCACCGGGTAGGGCCGGTGCCACCAGGCACCGGCCCTACTCACGTTCCCGTGGCGAAGGAGCAGGTGAAGCCGTGGCCAGGCGGCCCGGGAACGCCCCACTGTGGACGCCTGGGCCGGGTCGGCCGTGTCCGGCGGGCTTGTGAATGCCCGTACGCGCTCCGCTAGGATCGGGCCGCGTTCGCTCCCGCTCGCGCCGGCGGCCGGAGAGCGACCACGGAGACTGGGGGCAGTAGCTCAGTTGGTCAGAGCAGGGGACTCATAATCCCTTGGCCGTGGGTTCGAGCCCCACCTGCCCCACCAAATTGGTCATTGCCCGAACACCTTCCTTACCGGCCCTGGCTGGCGCGTTGTCGCTGGTCAGGGCTGTGTTTGTGTCTGCTGCTATCTCGACTGTCCCGTCGATGTGGGGTTGGGGGATACGGAGGACGGGGACGACGGTGCCGGGTCCGGTGATCTTGATTTCGGCGATGAGGGTTTCGATCAGGGCTTTGCGGGTCTGGTCGGTGCCGGAGCCGATGACGTGGGTGATGTGCTCGGCGACCTCAGCGAGCGTGGCCGTGTCGGGCGCGGTGGGTTCCGCGTCGAGTGCTCGGCGGGCTGTCCGCCGCCGCAGCGGCCGGGGTCGGGCGGGTGAGGTTGGCGAGCACTCTCGGGGTGCCGTTGTCGGTGGTACCGCCGATCACGGCGGGCAGCGCGCCGAGCCGGACACGGCGCGCCAACTCCGGCTCGGTGGTCACCACGGACCACACCTCACCGGCCGGGCCGTCCGGGTGCCCATGTTCACGGGCAGCGGTGGCCACCGGAACCGGGGAACCCTTGGCCTGTAGGGATCTCCGGAGGAGGTTTTCGCGGCGGGTGCTGCTGGTCCAGATCAGCACCATGCCCGCCAACCGGCGGGCCACATCCCACGGGTCTCCGGATCGCTCGCTGCTGGTGTAGCGGTCGATTTTGTCCGCCACCTTGTAGATGGGTTCGGTGCCGGTGTCGTGCTCTAGGAAGAATCCCAACCAGCCGCCACGTTCGTGCCAGCAGCCGTAGCCGTCCGGGGTGATTGTGCGCTCGTAGAAGTCCCTGATCCACTGCTCGGAGCGCCAAGTGTGCAGCCCTTCGCGGTCGAATCCCCGTTCGTCGCCAGGAACGTGCCCAACCCCGTGCGGCGGGATTACTCGCCCAGCTCGGCGAAGAACTGATTCACCCCCAACAAATGCGCCAAACGCGGCGATTCGAGGATGCGGCGCAGCCGGTCGGCGTGCGTGGCCGGACGCGGCGGCGCGCTGCCGCGCTGGGCGGCGAGCAGTTCGGCGCCGCGATAGCCGAGCAGGTAGTGAAACGGCTTCGAGCCGCCCTCGGCACGATACGGCTGCGTGCGCCACAGCACGCCAGCCTCAGTCAGCGCCAGCAGCCGATGCTGAGCGCGCGGGAGATCGACGGGAACAGCAACGCGCGAAGCTGCTCGGTGGTCAGAACATGATGCTCCGCCACGAGTTCGAGCACGACGCGATCCCGAGGCGTGAGCTGCGCCCACAGCGCCCCGTCCGGCCCTCCTGCCGCCTTCCTCTGGCTGCGGCTGCGCCGCCCCGCGCCATGGGTGAAAAGAGACTGATTGTGACCAATCAGTCGGGCAAGCGCGCCACGCGCCTTGTCCACGCCCTGACCTGCGACAGTGGAGCCAGCGCCCCCTGCGGATGCCCCTACGGCCCTGGGACGCATCGCACCCGCAGCCGCATCCGCAGGGCCACCCGCCACACCAGCCGCGCGGGCTTCCTCGTCCTTGTCCCTGTGATCAGCCATGCTCACCACCTCGTGTCGTTCGGACCCTGTAGCGCCCCTGAAGTCCGAAAAACACACCCCTGATCGGACACGATCATAAAAGATGCGACCGAAAACACATCCCGGGGTGGTGACCTGGCTGCCGCTGCCTGCGGCTCCGCTGGCGGGCGTGATCAATGCGCCTCCCTCATTGTGCCAGGAACCCTCGCACAACAGGAGAGGCGAATCGGCGCCGAATTTGGACACCGCGTTGTTCGGCGCGCTGTAAGCTACGCGCCGAGGTGTTGATCAACCGTGGCGAGAACCACGGAGAATTTTGTGCCCTGCCGCAAGTGCCGCGTGTATTTCGCGAGCAGAGATTGGGACCGATCCTTCTCCTCTGCGGCGTACTATCGAGAAAAATCCTCCCTCGATTTCGCCTTCCACGATCGCTCCGTGAACGAGAAAGGGCTTATCATCTTCCATCTGGGCGGGAACAACGATGGTGATCACGCCGAGCCCGTTTCCCGCTGAGATTTCAAATACCTCAAGTCCGCGAATCATCGGATAAACACGGCTGTCGATCACTTTCTCACATTGGGACGCCGTGGCCATCGAGGTAGGCACCGGAGTCGGTTTCGCCACCGTGTCAAGGCCTGCGCGCTTCTCAGTCCGATAGCCTATCGACAAAATGCCGCCCGATTCAGCATTAGCGAAGCGCGACACGTCCTGCGCGAGTTCGATTTTCGCGGCCTCCGAGGTCAGGTTAACCGATTGCTTGAATTCAAGCCAGGAATTCTCTTGCAACCCAATCATCGCATCGTGCGCCCCCTTGCGGAGGTTGGCAAGCACGGTAGCCTTATCCTGCCGTCCAGGGTTTCTCTCCGGCGAGACAGCCAGCAAACGAGCTGCTTCGGCCAACGCGGCTGCTAGGTCAGCCAGCCGTACGCCTGGGTTCGTCACTCGCGCAAACAATTCCCATCCGCCTGCGGAGTCGTATGCACTGTCGACTACATATTTCAACTGTTCAACCGTGCACCCAACGCGCGATAAGACCGACGCCACTACTGAGTGAGCATCTTGCTCGCCAAAAGGAATCGCACGCTCCAACGCGATCTCTACGGTTAAATCGCGTGGTGAAGTTATCCCGAGAAGGATTGGATTAACTTCGGCGCCATCAGCCCAGAGGACAAATAGGCGCCTGCATGGCGCACCCGGCAGTGATTCAGATAAGGTGACAAAATCTTTCACCGAATCGCTATTGAAATCCGCAAGGTTCAGCTCGATATCCGTTGGTACATCGACTATGCCAGCTCGCTCAAACGACAGAGCGCCATCACGGCGTCCGCCGACTGCGTTGCCGTCAGGATCGACCAGACATCCCAGCTCCGCTGACCACACTAAGGACCGCATTCGGTGATCATAGATGCGTGGCCAACAGAGTTCGGGACGCTGGAGGCGACGGGCTCCGCATCCGTACTGGCGTGACCAGGCACGTTGTTCCGGCGCTGGCATCAACACCGGGCTCTGCGCCCGTTCGCTGAGTCAGCCGTTCCAGCCGTGCCAAAACGGCGTGCGGTCGTCTCCTGCCGTGACGAGTGCGCTCTTCAGCGCACCGGGCCGTACGTCAGCCTCCGCGAGCTGATCCAGCGGCAGCCAGTAGAACTCAAGGTGATCTTCCTGGCTGACCGGCTCTGTGTCGGTGATGGCGACCTCGAAGACGAGGTTGATTTCGTGGTGGGTGGTGCCGTCTTCGATGTAGCCGTGCTCGACCGCGCCGACGAAGCCTGCGATCTTGGCTTCGGTGCCGAGTTCCTCGCCCAGTTCGCGGACGAGGGCGGTTTCCACCCGCTCGCCGGGTTCGACGTGGCCGCCCGGCAGAAACGACCAGGACTTGTTGCGTTGGCGCGCCACGAGGAGCTGGCCGTCGCGGCGGATGACAGCGCGGGCGATGATCTCGGTGGTGGCGGCGCTCATGTGTGCCCTTCGTGTCGGTCGGTGCGTTTAGGGTTGCGGCTTGTGACGATCTCAGAGCCTACCGTCGAGGATGTCGCGGCGGGCGTGGCGGAGTTGGTGCCGGAGGTGGCTCCGGTTGGGGTGGTCCGGCCTCTGCGGCGAGGTCGAAGCCATGCCTCGTGGGTGCTTGAGTCGTCGCGCGGCTGGTTGGTCGGCAAGGTGCTCCTGGGACCGCCCGGAGCGGCTGGGCTGGGGG
>NZ_AGVX02000388.1 GCF_000239155.1 Actinoalloteichus spitiensis RMV-1378 | reverse complement strand
CACCCCGACCCCGACCACCCCACCGGGCCAACCCGATCCGACCCCACCACCGGGCCGGCGGACCATCCCGCCAAGGAGGACACACCATGAGACGGACCCTTCCCCCCTCCGGCGCGGCCGCCCTCGCCGTCCTGCTGGCCCTCACCGCCTGCAGCTCCAAGGCCACCGGCACCCAGGGCGCGGACGGCGACGGCCCCGCGACCGGACCGGGCATCACCGACACCACCATCCGGCTCGGCGCGCTCACCGACCTCACCGGGCCGTACGCCGCGCTGAGCACCAGCATCGTCAACTCCCAACAGCTCGCCGTCGAACAGATCAACGACGAGGGCGGCGTCTGCGGGCGCGACCTGGAGATCGTGGTCCGCGACCACGGCTACGACGTGCAACGGGCCACCGCCGGCTACGGCGAGATCGCCCCCGAGGTGGCCGCCATGCCCCAGCTGCTCGGCGCGCCCATGCTCGCCGCGCTCTCCGACGACATCGTCCGCGACGGGCTGCTGACCTTCCCCCAGAGCTGGGCGTCCAGCCTCCTCGGCCACCGCGAGATCCAGGTACCCGGCAACGTCTACGACATCGACCTCGTCAACGGCGTCGACTTCCTGCTCCGCACCGGACGTGTCGAACCGGGCGACGGCATCGGCCACGTCTACCTCGACGACGACTACGGGCACAACGCCGTCCTCGGCTCCCGGTACGCCGCCCAGGAGGCGGGACTCACCCTCGTCGAGCAACGCGTGCGGGCCGGGGAGTCCGACCTCACCGGGCAGGTCGCCGCGCTCCGCTCCGCCGGCGTGACCGCCATCCTCACCAGCGTCGGCCCCGCCCAACTCGCCTCCCTCGTCGGTGTCATCGCCTCCTCGGGGGACCCCGTCCCCGTCATCGGCAACACCCCCTCCTACGCCTCCCAACTGCTGGAGACCCCGGTCGCCCAGGCCCTGGAGGACCACTTCTTCCTCATCAGCGGCGCCCCCGCCGCGTCGAGCGACCTGCCGGGGGTCCGCGAACTCGTCACCGCCTACCAGGAGCGCTACCCCGGGGACGACATCGACGGCGGCGCGCTCTCCGGCTACTCCACCATGCGGTCGCTGGCCGAAACCCTCGCCACCGCCTGCGAACGCGGCGACCTGACCAGGGCAGGCATCGTCGAGGCGCACCGCTCCCAGGACCTCGTCGACATCGGCCTCGGGATGCCGATGGACTTCTCCGACCCAGCCCAACCGCCCTCCTCCGACTCCTACGTCCTCGCGCCCGCCCGGGGCGCCGACGGGGGCCTGGTCGAGGTCGAACCGGCCAGCACGGCCGACGCCGTCGCCGACTACCCCCTGCCCACGCACTGACCCCCGGCACCACCACCCGGCCGACGCGGCCACGGCGGGCCACGCCCGACCCGAGCGGCGCCCGGCCCGCCCAGCCCACCCCACCGATCCGGAGCAGCTGATGGACCTCGCGCTGACCTACGAACAACAGGCCGTCCGGAACACCGTCCGCGACTTCGTCCGCAAGGAGGTGATGCCGCTGGAAGCCGAGGTGCTCCGCCGGGAACGACGCGGACTCCCCGGACTCGAACAGTCCGAACTGCGGGAACTCCAACAGCGCGCGAAGGCCTTCGGGTTCTGGGGGCTCGACACGCCCACCGAGTACGGGGGGATGGGGTTGCCCGCCGTCGACCAGTCCCTGGTGTGGACCGAGACCGGCCGTTCCTTCGTCCCCTTCCGGTTCGGCGGCAGCGCCGACAACATCCTCTACCACGCCAACGACGAGCAGCGGGCCGAATACCTGCTGCCGACGATCGCCGGCGACCGGATCTCCTGCTTCGCCATCACCGAACCCGGCGCCGGATCCGACGCCGCCAACATCCGGATGACCGCGCGGCGCGACGGCGACGACTGGGTCCTCAACGGTGAGAAGGTGTTCATCACCGGCGGCAACGAGGCCGACTTCGCCATCGTCGTCGCCGTCACCGACCCCGACATCGGCGCGCGCGGCGGGTCCACCGCCTTCCTCGTCGACCGGGAGCGGGGCTGGACCTCGGAGTTCATCCAGACCATGGGCGAGGGCGGACCGGCCTCCCTCGTCTTCGACAACGTCCGCGTCCCCCACCGCAACGTCCTCGGGGAGGTGGGGCAGGGCTTCGAACTCGGCATGAAGTGGATCGGCAAGGGCCGCTACGCCATCCCCTCGCAGGGCCTGGGCATCGCCGAACGCGCCCTGGAGATGGCCATCGAGTACGCCAACACCCGTGAGACCTTCGGCCGGCCGATCGGGACGAACCAGGCGATCCAGTGGATGATCGCCGACTCGGAGGTCGAGGTCGAGGCGGCCAGGGGGCTCGTGCTGCGCGCCGCCTGGACCGTCGACCAGGGCCGCGACCCCCGGCACAGCTCGGCGGCGGCGAAACTGTTCGGCGCCGGCATGGTCAACCGGGTCGTGGACCGGGTGCTCCAGATCCACGGCGGCATGGGCTACACCCGCGAGTTGCCCATCGAACGCTGGTACCGGCAGGTCCGGCTGTTCCGCATCTTCGAGGGCACCGACGAGATGCTGCGGCTGATCATCTCCCGCGACCTGCTGCGCGGCTACACCAGGGTCGGCGACCAACTCGGCTGACCGGCCCGGAGCGTGCCCGGGGGAGGGGTGGGCCAGCCCTCGTGGCGGCACCGGGTCGACCGGCCGCACCAGCCCACCGCCGACCCCGTTCCCCGGGCCCGTCCACCCGCGACGACGGTGCCCGGCGCGTCCACCAGGGGCCGCCCGGGGCCGTGGCCGTCGCACCCCGGCGGCCCTCGCCGCCGGGGAAGGACGAGGACGGCGCGGCGTCCCACCCACCCGGCCCAC
>NZ_AGVX02000389.1 GCF_000239155.1 Actinoalloteichus spitiensis RMV-1378 | reverse complement strand
GTCACGTACGGGGCGCCCGTTCCCGGCGCCACCCCGGCCCGGGCGGCCAGCCACGCGCGGGTGCTCGGCCCCTCCCGCTCGAGGTTCGCCACGATCCAGCAGGACGCCGGGCTCAGCCCGACCCCCGCCGCCGAGGCGAGCCGACGGTAGTAGTCGTGCCGCATGTCCCGGTCGGCGTACCGGGAGATGGCCAGCCGCAGTTCCTCCCGCGACTCCCGCGCGCTCGGCGCCGCCCCGAACCGGGTGCCCGGCTGGCCGCCCCGCACCGAGTCGCGGAGCGGGACCTCCCGGAGGAACAGGCTCAGGAGGAACGCGACCGCCGCGACGGGGGCCGCCATCAGGAACACCGGGCTGAGGGCGTCGACGTAGACGTCGATGAAGGAGCTCGCCAGCTCGGGTGGCAGCTGTCGCACGGCCTCCGGGTCGTTCTCCAGCGTCGCCGGGTCGACGCCGGGCGGCAGCGGCAGGTCCCCACCGCGCTCGGCGAGCCGGGGGTTGAGCCCGTTGGCGAACACCGCGCCGAACGTCGCGACCCCGAAGGAACCGCCGATCATGCGGAGGAACGTGTTGCCCGAGGTCGCGGTCCCCAGATCGGCGTAGTCGACGCTGTTCTGCACCGCCGTCACCAGGACCTGGAGCACACAGCCGAGCCCGGCGCCGAGCAGCCCGAAGTACAGCGACATGACGAGGGTGGAGGTGTGCTGGTCCATGGTGCTGAGCAGCAGCATCGCCACCGTGATGAGGGCGGTGCCGATGATCGGGAACACCTTGTACCGGCCGGTCCGGCTGATCAGGTTTCCGCTCCCGACGGAGGTCACGAAGATCCCGAGGACCATCGGGAGCAGGTGCACCCCCGAGAGAGTGGGGGATACGGAGTGCACGATCTGGAGGAACAACGGCAGGTAGGTCACCGTGCCGAACAGCGCGAAGCCGACGACGAAGGCCATCGCCCCGGCGACGGGGAACACCGGATCGCGGAAGAGGCGCGGCGGGAGCACCGGCTCGGCCGTCCGCCGGGCGGTCAGGCCCCACAGCACCAGGAGGACCACCGCCGCGACCCCCAGGCCCAGGACCACCGGTGAGCTCCACGGGTAGGTCGTTCCGCCCCAGGTGGTGAGCAGCACCAGGGACACCGCCGCTCCCGCGAGCAGCGCGGTGCCGAGGTAGTCGATCCGGTGGCGTTCGGTGTGCGTGCTCCTGGGGAGCACGGCGGCGACGACGGTCAGCGCCACCAGGCCCAGTGGCAGGTTGACGTAGAACACCCAGTGCCAGGAGAGGTGGTCGACGAACAGGCCGCCGAGGAGGGGGCCGGCCACCGACGCGAGACCGAACACGGCGCCGAAGACGCCCTGGTACCTGCCGCGTTCCCGAGGGGGGACGACATCGCCGATCAGCGCCTGCGCGAGCACGATGAGGCCGCCGCCGAAGAGCCCCTGGAAGGCTCGGGCCGCGATGAGCTGGGTCATGGTCTGGGCGAGGCCGCAGAGCGCGGAGCCGACCAGGAAGCCGACGATCGCGGCCTGGAACAGGCCTTTGCGGCCGTACTGGTCCCCCATCTTGCCCCACAGCGGGGTGGAGGCGGTGGACGCGAGGATGTACGCGGTGACCACCCAGGACAGGTGGTCCAGTCCGCCGAGGTCGCTGACGATCGTCGGGAGCGCCGTGGCGACGATGGTCTGGTCCAGGGCCGCCAGCAGCACCGTCAGCATCAGGGCGGTCAGGACCAGCGGCAGGATGACGTCGGTCGGCCGTCCGGCGGCCACCCGTGTTGCCGGCACCGATGCCATGCCACCTCCCGGGGTCGCCCGGCCTGGGCCGACGGACCGTCCCGGCTCGTCGGTTCGCCAGTGTGGTCGCGGCGGTGGGCGCCGGCAATCCGGTGGAACGGACAGCCGCGTGGGCGCCGCCGGCCAGCCGGGCCGCCCCGGCGTCCGACCAGGTCCGACGAGGTCCGACGAGCCTCCGGTGGGGCGGCCGGCTCAGGAGGAGGTCGGTTCCCCCGACTCGGCCACCACCGCCCGCCACCGTTCCCAGGCACGCCGCTCGGCGCGCTCGGCCTCCTCCCGTTCCTCCCGCTCCCGCTCGGCCTCCTCCACGCGTTCCGCCCACCGGCGGGCACAGGCCGCCGAACAGGCCCGCTCGGTGCCCGAGCGCCGGTGCTGTCCGCGCAGCGCGCGCCCGCAGACCCCGCACCGCTCCGCGTCGTCGGCGGGTGGGGGGAGGAGCCGCGTCCGCAGGGTGCGGGCGCGTTCGACGACCTGGTTCCGGACCTCGGCGCTCCGGGCGGCGGCCCTGTCGCGCAGCCAGCTGCGGTGCATTCGACGACTACCTCCGGTCGGGGGAATCTGCGGGCGGTCCGGGGGCCGGACCTCGTCATGCTCGGCCGGGCGCCCGGACCGCGCGCGGCGAGCCCCGGGTTTCCGCCCGATCGCGTGGTCCTTCCCCGCCTGGCCGCGAAAGTGGGCGCTGGGAGTCGGAGGCGATCGACTGGCGCGCGCCCGCGAAGTCCGGTAGGCGCCGGTGGGCGTCCCTGACCAGGCGATGTTCGGGCCGGGGCGGCTCCGTGACGGGGGTGGAGGAAGGCGGGGGGAACCACGGGCGGAACCGCGGCTGACCCTTTCGGGGCATCGTCGACGGCAGCGGCCCGGACAGGCCCCGACCGGACCTCGGCCATTGTGGACGTGCTGGACGTGCCGTGGCACCGTGGAGCCGTGTCCGAGTTGAACTCAACGTCAGCGGCGCTGCTCGGCCTGCTGCACGACGGTCCCATGACCGGCGGGCAGCTCGTCGCGGCGGTCGCCGAACGCTTTGGTGGGTTCTTCAGCGTCACCAGGAGCCAGGTCTACCGGGAGCTGCCGGCTCTGGCGCAGAACGGCCTCTTGCGGCTGGGCAAACAGGGCCCACGTTCCAGCCAGCAGTACGTGATCACCGCCGCGGGCAAGCGGGCCTTCAAGGCGTGGCTGAACTCCGAACCCGGGCCGGACAACCTCCGGAGCCCGTTGGTGCTCAGGCTCGCCTACGCCGGGTCGCTCACGGCCCGGCAGCGACGTGGACTGGTGGAGGCGGCCCGACCGGACGCCGCCGCCAGGCTGGACGCCGCGAAGCAGGACGCGAAGGCGGCGGAAGACCCCTACACCAAGGCGGTCGCCGACTTCGCGGTCGCGCACAGCCGAGCCCTGCTGAAACTGCTCGACACCGTGCCGACGGACTGATCCCGCGCCACGGTGGGAGGCGGGCCGGTACGGGCGCGACCGCCCACCGGGCGGTCGGCTCGGCCGTCCGACCGGGGAACCGCCGACGTGCGGAGCACCCGGCCGCCGGTCTCCCGCTCCCCGGCTGAGCGCGGGTCCCGGCCGAACGCGTACGCTTCGTGTTCGTGAACCCCGACGTCGCCGCTGACCTGAAGGACCTGTCCACCACGCTGTCCAGCGTCGAGGCCGTCATGGACCTGGACGGCCTGCGCACCGAGATCGCCGAGCTGGAGAAGCAGGCCGAGTCCCCGAGCCTGTGGGACGACGTGGAGCACGCCCAGACCGTCACCAGCAAGCTCTCCCACAAGCAGAGCGAACTGCGTCGCATCTCCGAGCTGAGGCAGCGCCTCGACGACCTGGAGGTGCTCTACGAGCTCGCGGAGGAGGAAGCCGACGCCGGCTCCGTCTCCGAGGCCGACGACGAGCGGGCGCGGCTGCGCAAGGACATCGCGTCGATGGAGGTCCGGACCCTGCTGTCCGGCGAGTACGACGATCGGGACGCCCTGGTCACCCTGCGCGCCGAGGCCGGCGGGGTCGACGCGGCCGACTTCGCCGAGATGCTGCTCCGCATGTACCTGCGCTGGGCGGAGCGCCACGGCTACAAGACCGACGTCTACGACACCTCCTACGCGGAGGAGGCCGGGCTGAAGTCCGCGACCTTCCGGGTCAGCGCTCCCTTCGCCTACGGCACCCTCTCCGTCGAGCAGGGAACGCACCGCCTCGTCCGCATCTCGCCCTTCGACAACCAGGGTCGTCGCCAGACCTCGTTCGCGGGTGTGGAGGTCGTTCCGGTCGTCGAACAGGCCGACCACGTCGAGATCGACGAGAAGGACCTCAGGATCGACGTCTACCGGTCCTCCGGGCCCGGTGGCCAGGGCGTGAACACCACCGACTCGGCCGTCCGGATCACCCACCTGCCCACCGGGATCGTGGTGTCCTGCCAGAACGAGCGGTCGCAGCTCCAGAACCGGGCGACGGCGATGGGCGTCCTCCAGGCCAAGCTGCTGGAGCGGCAGCGCCAGGAGGAGCGGGCCAAGCTCGACGCGCTCCGGGGCGACGGCGGCTCCAGCTGGGGCAACCAGATGCGTTCCTACGTGCTGCACCCCTACCAGATGGTCAAGGACCTCCGGACCGACTTCGAGGTGGGCAACCCGACGGCGGTGCTCGACGGCGACATCGACGGGTTCCTGGAGTCCGGCATCCGCTGGCGCCGGCAGTCCGAGAGCTGACCGGGGGCCGGCCCCTCCCGTCCCACCCGCGCGGCACCGGTGCTCCGCTGACTCCCCGCGCATGTCAGACACCCTCGGTGACCGTCGTGAGCTGGGGCGGGACGCGTCCGGGCGGCGCGACGGGCGTGAGTAGACTGGCCAGCCGTGATCCGGCTAGAGCACGTGACCAAGGTCTACAAGACCTCACCGCGCCCGGCCCTGGAGGACGTCTCGGTCAGCGTCGACAAGGGTGAGTTCGTGTTCCTCATCGGCCCGTCCGGGTCAGGGAAGTCAACCTTCCTGCGGTTGTTGCTGCGTGAGGACGTACCGACCAAGGGCGAGATCCACGTCGCCGACTGGGATCTGACGAAGCTGCCCCGGCGACGGGTGCCCCGGCTGCGGCAACGCATCGGCTGCGTCTTCCAGGACTTCCGGCTGCTGGTGAACAAGACGGTCGCCGAGAACGTCGCGTTCGCGCTCGAGGTCATCGGCAAGCCGAGGCACACCATCCGGAAGGTGGTGCCCGAGGTGCTCCAGCTGGTGGGGCTGGACGGCAAGGCCGAGCGGATGCCAAACGAGTTGTCGGGTGGCGAGCAGCAGCGGGTCGCCATCGCCCGCGCCTTCGTGAACCGGCCGCTCCTCCTCCTGGCGGACGAACCCACCGGTAACCTCGACCCCGACACCAGCCAGGACATCATGTTGCTGCTGGAGCGGATCAACCGCACCGGCACCACCGTCCTCATGGCCACCCACGACCACTCGATCGTCGACTCCATGCGTCGCCGGGTGGTCGAGCTGCAGTTCGGCAAGGTGACTCGTGACGACTCCCGAGGTGTCTACGGCGTTGGCCGTTAACTCCGGCCCCGGCTGAACCACCCCGCCCTCCTCCCCCGAATTCGCAAGGATCGCTTCCCCCGATGCGCGCCAGTTTCGTGTTCAGCGAGGTCCTCACCGGCTTGCGCCGGAACGTCACGATGACCATCGCGATGATCCTCACGACCGCAATCTCGCTCGGCCTGCTGGGCGGCGGTCTGCTCGTCGTTCGCATGATCGACCGGATGGGCGAGAACTACCTCGACCACCTCGAGGTGTACGTCCACCTCACGGACGACGTCAGCCAGAGCGACGCGACCTGCTCGGACGAACCCTGTGGCAGCCTCCAGTCCTCCCTGCAGAACGCGGCGGGCGTCGAGTCGGTGGTGTTCGAGAGCCGGGAGGAGGCCTACGCGCGGTTCCAGCAGATCTTCGCCGGTCAGCCCGAGCTGGTGGACCTCACCCGCCCCGAGTCGCTGCCGGCGTCGTTCCGGGTGAAGTTGGAGAACCAGGAGCGGTTCGCAGCGCTGGAGGAGGAGTTCAGCGGCCAGGCGGGCGTGAACCGGGTGGTGGACCAGGCCGAGTTCCTGGACCGGTTGTTCGACCTGCTCGGCGGTGTCCGGAACGCGACGTTCGCCGTCGCGCTGGTCCAGGCCATCGCCGCCCTCCTGCTGATCTCCAACACCATCCAGGTCTCGGCGTTCACGAGGCGGACGGAGGTGGGGATCATGCGGTTGGTCGGCGCGACGCGGTGGTACACCCAACTCCCGTTCCTCCTGGAGGCGGTGGTCGCCGGCCTGATCGGTGCGCTGCTGGCGGTCGGGGGCCTGGTCGTGGCGAAGCTCGGCTTCATCGACCGGGTGTTGCAGGGGCCGATCGAGGCGAACATCATCCCCGAGCTGTCGCTGGCCGACGTGTTGCTCATCTCGCCGGTGCTGTTCGGGGTGGCGGCGGCCGTCTCGGCGGTCACGGGCTACGTCACCCTGCGGCTCTACGTGCGCAACTAGTGGCGGTGCCCGGCGCCGCGGTCGGGGGAATCGGTTTGCGAGGACCCGTAGAGTTCATCGCATGGCGAAGGAACGAGGCCAGAAGGTGATCGCGTCGAACAAGCGGGCGCGACACGACTACTCCGTGCTGGACAGCTACGAGGCTGGGATCGCCCTGATGGGAACCGAGGTGAAGAGCCTCCGGGCCGGACGGGCTTCGCTGGTGGACGCCTTCGCCACCGTCGACGACGGGGAGGTGTGGCTCCGCGGGCTGCACATCCCCGAGTACGCGCAGGGGACCTGGACCAACCACACCCCGAGGCGGACCAGGAAGCTGCTGCTCCACAAGGCCGAGATCCTGCGGCTGATCGGGAAGACGAAGGAGAGCGGTCTGAGCCTCGTGCCGCTCTCCCTGTACTTCAAGGACGGCAAGGTCAAGGTCGAGCTGGCGCTGGCCAAGGGGCGGAAGGCCCACGACAAGAGGCAGGCCATCGCCAAGCGCGACGCCGAGCGGGAGATGGAGCGCGCCGTGGGCCGGGCCCGCAAGGGCAAGTGGTGATCCCCCGCGGGGTGTCGTAGCTCACGTTCGCGCCGTCGGCCCGTTGACCTGCGCGGTTGCCGGTCAAGGCGCGTTGGGGGATGGTGGGTGACGGGCACGGCGCCTGGTGGGCCCGGTCGTCGGAGGGCGAGCACCGGAAACGGGAATGATCCGGGCGGGCTCAGGCGTTATGCTGGATGCAGTCACGACAAGGGGGTGAACGGTTTCGACTCCGGACGGTGAGTCAGGGGAAGCGTGCAGGTGCAGGCGGGAGACCACCTCGAGCGTCGCCGCACAACAAATAAGCGCCGACAACAAGAGTCGCGCCGAGTTCGCCCTCGCCGCCTGAGCGAGGACTAACTCTGTCGGACCGGGAACGCCTTCGTCCCGGACCCCGGCATCATTGAGAAGGCTCAACTGCTAGGACTGGCTACGGGAACTGGCAGGACACCTCACAGTAGCTGGGCTCGTCACACCGGCAGGTTCGCGTGACCGGTGGAGCCGAGTAGAGGCACAGCGGACTGCGCACGGAGAAGTCCTGATGAAGCGTCGGAGGACCCGGGTTCAATTCCCGGCACCTCCACTCGGAACCACCAAGGGTGGCCCGCGACTCGCGGGCCACCCTTCGTGCGTCGTGGCCCCTCTTCCCCGGTGGGGCTCCGGGCGCGGTGAGGACGCCCACCTCACCGGGGTGGCGGCCAGGAGGACCCGGGCGGGCTCCTCGGGCCTGGTCGGCATCGGCGGGTGGCCGGTGGGCAGGTCGAGCAGGTGAGGTCGAGGTGGGCCGGCCCCGCCACGAACGGCGCACCGGGGCGGGTGCGCGCGGACTGCGCCCCCCGCTGGGAGTAGCACACCGCGGTGACGGGACCGTCCGCCGCCGTGCGACCGGCGCCCAGCCCGAGTCGCCGAGCCGGAGGCGGGGGTCTGGCCGGAGGCGGTGGAGATGTCCGGCGGAAGGATGCACCGAGCCGGTACGGGTACCGACACCCGGCGGGGAGCAGGAGGCGCGTGCCCGGCGGTTCCCCGCTCCCCTCTTCCCGGGCGTGGTGGCGGGGGAGGCCGGTGCTCGTCCCGCCGGGGCCGGGGCGCCGGCGGGAAACCAGCGGTGCCGTCCACGGCTGCCCGGGTAACATGCCCTGTCATGGCAGCGCCCGCACGCAAGGTCTCCCTGACCGGAATCAAGCCGACCGGTGACCCCCACATCGGCAACCTGATCGGTGCGATCCGGCCCGCCCTGTCGCTGGTGGAGGAGCACGACTCGATCTACTTCATCGCCGACTACCACGCGCTCACCACGATCCGGGACCCGGAGAAGGTCCGTGAGTACACGCGGAGCGTCGCGGCGACGTGGATGGCGGCGGGGCTGGACACCGAGCGGACGGTCTTCTACCGCCAGTCGGACGTGCCCGAGACCTTCGAACTCGCCTGGGTGCTGTCCTGCCTGACCGGCAAGGGGCTGATGAACCGGGCGCACGCCTACAAGGCGATGCGGGACCGCAACGCGGAGGCCGGGCGGGACGACCTGGACGCCGGCGTCAACATGGGGTTGTACAACTACCCGATCCTGATGGCCGCCGACATCCTGTTGATGAACTCGGACCTGGTGCCGGTCGGTCGCGACCAGACGCAGCACGTGGAGATCGCGGCCGACATCGCCGGCTCCTTCAACCACCACTACGGCTCGTCGTTCCGGTTCCACGTGCCCAGGGCGGTCGTGCCCGAAGCGGAGGCGGGGCGCACCCTGCCCGGCACCGACGGCCGGAAGATGAGCAAGTCCTACGACAACACCATTCCGCTCTTCCTGCCAGAGCCGAAGCTGAAGAAGCTGATCAGGCGCATTCCGACCGACAGCGTTCCCGTCGAGGAACCGAAGGACCCCGACTCCTCGCCCGTCTTCCGAATCCTGGAGCAGTTCGCCGACGCCGACACCACGGCGGAGACGCGGAAGCGGTTGGAGGCCGGCGGCGTCGGGTGGGGTGAGCTGAAGAACCAGCTCTTCGAGGTGCTCAACGAGCAACTGCGGGATCTCCGTGCCCGGTACGAGGAACTGATGCTGCCTGGCAGCGAGCTCGACCGCGCCCTCGCGGAGGGCGCTGAGAAGGCGCGCCGTCGGGCGCGTCCGCTGCTCGACCAGGTTCGGGCCGCCGTCGGCATGTGAGCGGCCGTGAGCGGTGGCGGGCGACCCGCCGCCACCGCCGCGCGGACGCGGGAGCCGGGTGACCCGTCCGGGCCGCGGACGTGCCGGACCGGCGGGGTGCCCGCCGTCACGGTCGTGGGACATCACGATGAATTCCCCGTGAATCCAGCACGCGTTCTCGACACGGTTCGCTGGGGTTGGTTCGATACCTCCGGGTTTGCGACCTCCCGAATCCCCCGAACCGCAAGGAGAACCGTGTCCGCCCCCAGACCTGCCGGTAGCCGGCCTCGTGCCCTGGCCGCCCTCGCGCTC
>NZ_AGVX02000390.1 GCF_000239155.1 Actinoalloteichus spitiensis RMV-1378 | reverse complement strand
CCCCGCCCACCCGCCACCGCCGGTCCGAGGCCGGTGGTTTCACCGATGCGCCCCACCGCGACCCACCCGAACAATCGACGCACCCCCGACCACCAGGGCCGAGGCCCCGGCGAGGTGGAGGCGTTCCCACTCGCACTCCCGCCACCAGCCCACCCCGGCGGGCCACCGCCGCCCACGCCAGCCTCACGCCGCCCGTTCGAGAAGAGGAGCACAACGTCGTGCGTTCCACACTCTCCCGACCCGCCCCGTCCCGCTCCCGGTTGCGCCGTGTCCTCACCAGCGCCGCCCTCACCCTCGGGCTCGTCGCCGGCAGCCTGGCCGCCGCCCCGGCCGCCGCCGGCCAGGAGAACCCCTACGAACGGGGCCCGGCCCCGACCGAACGGAGCATCGAGGCCCTCCGCGGCCCCTTCTCCACCACCAGCACCTCCGTCTCCCGGCTGGCCGCCAGCGGCTTCGGCGGCGGCACCATCTACTACCCGACCAGCACGGCCGAGGGCACCTTCGGCGCGGTCGCCATCTCCCCCGGCTACACCGCCCGGGAATCCTCCATCTCCTGGCTGGGCCACCGGCTGGCCTCCCAGGGCTTCATCGTCTTCACCATCGACACCCTCACCACCCTCGACCAGCCGGCCAGCCGGGGCCGCCAGCTGCTCGCCGCCCTCGACCACCTCGTCGACCACCGCGCCGTCCGCGACCGGATCGACCCCACCCGCCTCGGCGTCATCGGCCACTCGATGGGCGGCGGCGGAACCCTCGAAGCCGCCAGCAACCGCCCCAGCCTCAAGGCCGCCGTCCCCCTCACCGGCTGGCACCTGAGCAAGAACTGGTCGGACGTCCGGGTCCCCACCCTCGTCGTCGGTGCCGAACGCGACTCCGTCGCCTCGGTGACCCTGCACTCCAAGCCCTTCTACAACAGCCTGCCGTCCACCCTGAACAAGGCCTACCTGGAACTCGCCGGAGCCAGCCACTTCGCGCCGAACATCTCCAACACCACCATCGCGAAGTACACGATCTCCTGGCTCAAACGGTTCATCGACGACGACACCCGCTACGAGCAGTTCCTCTGCCCGGCGCCCTCCGGTGACCGCAACATCTCCGAGTACCGGGACACCTGCCCCCACAGCTGACCGGCACCCCGCGTCACCCCGGGTGGGGCCGTCACCGACGGCCCCACCCGGCCGTGTGCCACCCGCCGCCGACACACGCCCCCGCCGGCCGGGCGGCGCCACGCCCGCCCGCACCTGGTCGGTCCGCCCGCGACCACGCCCGCTGTACACCCGCCCAACAGCACTCCGACATCACTGTCATCCCGTCCATTTACCCCGACAACCACGCCGACTAATTTCGTGAGAACCACGGCCGCCACCCGAACGTCGCGGGGAGAACCATGGATCTCAGCCTCACCCCGGAACACGCTGACCTGCGACGACTCGCGCGGGATTTCGCGGACACCGAGATCGCCCCGCACGCGGCGGAATGGGACCGCCGGGAATCCCTCGACCTCGACCTCATTCCCAGAATGGGCGAACTCGGATTCCTCGGGCTCACCGTTCCCGAGGAACACGGCGGCAGCGGCGGCGACCACCTCGCCTACTACCTGGTCCTGGAGGAACTCGGCCGCGCCGACTCGTCCGTCCGCGGCGTCGTCTCCGTCTCCCTCGGACTCGTCGCCGCCACCATCGCCCGGCACGGCACCCCGGAACAACACCAGCGCTGGCTGCCCGCGCTGTGCGCCGGCCAGGCACTCGGCTGCTTCGCCCTCACCGAACCCGGCACCGGCTCCGACGCCGGCGCCCTGACCACCCGCGCCGCCCGCGACGGCGACGACTGGCTCATCACCGGCGCGAAAACCTTCATCACCAACGGAACCTGGGCCGACGTCGCCCTCCTCTTCGCCAGGACCTCCGACGAGGGCTCCCGGGGCATCACCGCGTTCCTCGTCCCCACCGACAGCGCCGGCTTCCACCGCCGCGAGATCCACGGCAAACTCGGCCTCCGCGCCCAGGCCACCGCCGAACTCCACCTCGACGGCGTCCGCGTCCCCGACTCGGCCCGGCTCGGCGAGGTCGGACGCGGCTTCCCCCTCGCCATGTCCGCCCTCGGCAAGGGCCGGGTGTCCGTGGCCGCCGGCTGCGTCGGCATCGCCCAGGCCAGCCTGGACGCCGCCCTCCGCTACGCCGGCGAACGCCACCAGTTCGGCAAGGCCATCGCCGGCCACCAACTCGTCCAAGGGCTCCTCGCCACCACCGCCGTGGACACCGCCGCCGCCCGACTCCTCGTCTGGCAGGCCGCCGACCTCCTCGACCGGGGCCAACCCCACGAGACGGCCGCGTCCATGGCGAAACTCTTCGCCAGCGAAGCCGCCGTCCGCGCCGCCGACAACGCCGTCCAGATCTTCGGCGGGTACGGCTACGTCGACGAGTACCCCGTCAGCCGCTACCTGCGCGACGCCAGGGTCACCACCCTCTACGAGGGAACCAGCCAGATCCAGCAACTCGTCATCGGCCGGGCCCTCACCGGCGTCGCCGCCTTCGCCTGACAAGCCCCGGCGCCCCCACCCTGCCCCCACCCGGCCACCCGCCTGAGCACCCACGAGAGGACACCCGAGCATGAGGGGATTCACCGACACCGCCGCCATCGTCACCGGAGCCGCCCAGGGCATCGGCGCCGCCACCGCCCGCCGACTCGCGGCCGAAGGCGCTGCCGTGGCGGTGGTCGACCTCAACGCCGACCGCGCCGCCGAGGTCGCCGCCGACATCGGGCGCACCGGCGGCCGCGCCCTCGCCCTCGCCTGCGACGTCACCGACCCCGACTCGGTCCAGGCCACCACCGACCGTGTCGTCGAGGAGTTCGGCCGGCTCGACATCCTCGTCAACAACGCCGGCATCACCCGCGACGACCTGCTGTTCAAGATGACCCTGCCCGACTGGAACGCCGTCCTCACCACCAACCTCACCAGCATGTTCCTCTGCTCCCGGGCCGCCCAGGCCCACATGGTCCAGGCCAGGTCGGGACGCATCGTCAACCTCAGCAGCCGCTCCGCGCTCGGCAACCGGGGCCAGTCCAACTACGCCGCCGCCAAGGCCGGCGTGCAGGGGCTCACCGCCACCCTCGCCCTCGAACTCGGCCCCTTCGGCATCCGCGTCAACGGCGTCGCCCCCGGTTACGTCGCCACCGACATGACCGCCGCCACCGCCCGCCGCGTCGGCTTCGAACCCGAGGAGCACCAGGAACGCGCCGCCGAGCAGATCCCCCTGCGCCGCGTCGCCACCCCCGAGGAGATCGCCTCCGTCATCACCTTCCTCGCCAGCGACGACGCCTCCTACGTCACCGGCCAGACCCTCTACGTCAACGGCGGCTCACGCTGACCCGGCACACCCCACCCACCCCACCCCACACCGGAGGTAGCCAGGTGACCCTCACGTTCAACGGCGAACCGAGGACAACCCGCCCCGAGCCGTCGACCCGCCGCCCCACCCGAACCCGCCCACCTCTCCGCACCCTCCGCGCGACGCCGCCCCACCGGACGCCCCCGGCCGCCCCCGGCGGTGCCAGATGAGGATCTTCGACTCACCCGCCGCCCTCCTCGACGCCACCGGAGACCACCTCGGACCCGGACCGGCCACCGTCATCGACCAGGAACGCGTCGACGCCTTCGCCGACGTCACCGACGACCACCAGTGGATCCACACCGACCCCACCCGCGCCGCCCACGGCCCCTTCGGCGGCACCGTCGCCCACGGCTACCTCACCCTCTCCCTGCTGCCCTCCTTCATCCGAGGGCTCTACCGGGTGCGGGGCGCCAGGCTGATCGTCAACTACGGCCTCAACCGGGTCCGCTTCCCCGCGCCCCTCCGCACCGGGGACACCGTCCGCGCCACCGCCCGCATCGACCAGGCCCACCAGGTCGGCGACGCCGTCCAGGTCCACCTGCTCGTCACCGTCCAGGCCGACGGCGCGGACAAGCCCTGCTGCGTCGCCGAATCCCTCAGCCGCTTCTACCCCGAGGAGGAGGCGTGACCGCGACCCTCTCCCTCACCAGCGTCCTCCGCGAGTCCGCGCTCCGACACCCGGACAAGGTCGGCGTCGTCGACGGCGACAACCGCGTCACCTACGCCGCACTCTGGCAGCGTTCCCTCCGCTACGCCGCCGCCCTCCGCGACCTGTGCCCCGGACCACGGCCCACCGTCGCCCTGCTGGCACCCAACACCGTGGAGTTCCCGACCGTCTACTACGGAGCCCTCGCCGCCGGCTGCGTCGTCGTCCCGGTCCACCTGCTGTTCACCGCCCCGGAGATGGCCCACGTCCTGCGGGACAGCGGAGCCGACCTGCTCGTCTGCCACCACGCGCTGGCCGCCGTGGGCGCCGCCGCCTCAGCCGAGGCCGGCGTCCCCCTCGTCACCGTCGGCGGCGCCCCCTCCGGGATCCCCGCTGCGGGGGCGGCCGACGGGTCGACGCCCGTCCCGTCGCTGGACCAGCTCGCCGACACCACCACCCCCCTCCCGGTGGCCGAGACCACCGCACCGGAGGACCCGGCCGTCATCCTCTACACCAGCGGCACCACCGGCGAACCCAAAGGCGCCGTGCTCACCCACCTCAACCTCGTCATGAACGCCACCATCTCGGCGTTCGACGCCAACGAGGTCCGCCACGCCGACGTCGTGCTGGGCTGCCTGCCGCTGTTCCACACCTTCGGCCAAACCGTCAGCATGAACGCCTGCTTCCGGGCCGGCGGCACCCTCGTCCTGCTCGCCCGCTTCCACCCGGACACCGCGATCGAGCTGATGCTGCGGGAGGGCGTCGACGTCTTCCACGGCGTGCCCACCATGTACGTCGCGCTGCTCGCCGCCGCCAACCAACACGACCGGCTACCCGCGCTCCGGCTGTGCGTCTCCGGCGGCGCCGCCCTCCCCGTCCCCGTGCTCGAAGGGTTCAGCACCACCTTCGACGCCCAGATCTACGAGGGCTACGGGCTGTCCGAGACGTCACCGGTGGCCACCGCCAGCCAACCGAGGTTCGGCACCCGCGCCGGAACCGTCGGCCACGCCATCTGGGGCGTCGAGGTGGAGATCGCCGAACTGGAGGACCCGGAACGGATTCGGCTGTTAGGGGAGGGGGAGCTCGGCGAGATCGTGGTGCGCGGCCACAACGTCTTCGCCGGCTACCTCAACCGCCCGGAGGCCACCGAACAGGTCGTCGTCGACGGCTGGTTCCGCACCGGCGACCTGGGCACCAAGGACGCCGACGGCTTCGTCCGCGTCGTCGACCGCAAGGGAGACGTCGTCATCCGGGGCGGCTACAACATCTACCCCCGCGAGGTGGAGGACGTCCTGGCCCGCCACCCCTCCGTGCGGCAGGTCGCCGTCATCGGCCTCCCCGACCCGGTGTACGGGGAGGAGGTGTGCGCCGTCGTCGTCGCGGAGGAGGGCGGCGAACCCGTCACCGAGGAAACCCTCGTGTCCTGGTCCCGGCCGCTGCTGGGGAAGCACAAGTACCCCCGCCACGTGCGCTTCGTCGACGAACTGCCGCTGGGCCCCTCCCACAAGGTCCTCAAACGCGAACTGCGCCGGAGACTCGCGGCGCAGCCGGGCGCGGAAGCCGGCTGAGCCGGGTCATCCGCCAGCAGTTCACAGCCTGTGGGAGTACCAGGGGAGGCGTCGCGGGAAGGGGCCTCGGCACCCGAACCCGGCATCGCCGACGGGCGGAGGGCGGCTGGCCGCCGGTACCCCCGCTCCACGCGTTCCTCCTGCCACCGCCGGGCTGGCATCGACATCAGGTGCGGGTGGTATCCGCCGTTTCCCCGAGATCGAGCCGTCGAACGAGAAGCGGAAACCCGCTCTCGCGCGACGGCTGACCACCGCGACGCCCTGGTCATGACGCTGACGGCCATGACCAGGGGTCGCCGTGCCGGTCGCAGGACAGCCACCGAGCCACCGGCGGCGCTTCGTCGCACACTGGGCGCTTCGGCGCCATTACCCCTGGCCGTGCCGTACCGCTGGTCCACGATCAGCCCAGCGGCATGCCGGGAGTCCACAGCGCCGCCGTCCGACGTGTCGCCAGCCTCGGAGCGTTCGCGTCATCCGGGGCTGGCAGGGACAACAGCGCGGACACGATGTCCAGAAACGCTCCCTCCTCGCACCACACCACGTCGGACGGCGCGGGCTGCGAGGATGTCCGCATCCGGGCAGCCAGGCAGTCGTCCGGCCCGCTGACGTGCAGGTAGTCGCCGTACGCGCGTCGCGGCCGCTGACCGAACAGGGTCCACGGAACGTAGCGATCCCCCGGAGCATGGCGGAACACGAAGCCGTGTCGCACCAGCGCGCCCAACGCCGCGTCAACCTGTGCCGTCATGCCGCCCCCGATCACGACCCCGGCGGCGCCGAATACGCAGCCGCCAGACCCGGTACCGGATCTCCACCGCGTCCCGAACACGCTGGGAGCGGGCCACGACCCAGCCCGCGGTCAGCAGCTCCGCGAGCACCGCGCTACGGAGCACCGCCCAGACGACGTCGTACGCGGACGTTCGGCAGCTCCGACCGAAGGAACGGGCGCGCGCTGCCGACAGGACGAGCCAGGACCTCGTCCCTTCCAGCGAGGCAAGCCGGCCACCCGGCCCGGGGCGGGGTTCCGGTGTGCTGTGGAAGCGGTTTACGCGCCTCGGTGTCGGGCGGGTGGCATCGAACCGTGTGAGCACAGGCGTGAGCGGCGGTGTGATGGGTAACGTCACGCTCAACTCTCCTCAGTCAGCGTCGCTGAAGAGTGATCGTGTCCGCCTGCTCTGAGGCGGCCGAGATCAGCGACGGCGCGAGTGGAAACCGACTTGGTCAGTTCCTCGGAGGCGCGATGAACCCGAACCGCTGAACGTCGTTCAGTGTTCCGTCGAGGCGGCGGCGGAGCCTCGCCTCGACGTTGGACGATGGGAGGGCGTCAGACCACCAGTTCCTGACGACCGCGATGACACAACCAGCAGGAGCCCCGAGGGCATTCCGGACCAGCCCGGCACTCCTGGTCGTTGAGTTGGAACTCCGCGTAGGAGCGATGAGGACCTGGTGATCGACCCGATCGGCCCGTCTCTGCGGTTCGGTTGGAACTCCTCCTAGGAGCGATGAGGACAGGGGGGAGTCGCCCGCCGGTCCTAGAAGGGGGGCGTTGGAACTCCTCGTAGGAGCGATGAGGACCCCCCAGTGCGGGGGTGCCGGATGGCTGCACTACCTGTTGGAACTCCTCGTAGGAGCGATGAGGACACGGCTCGAGGTCACCTACACGCGCGAGCCCGGCTGGTTGGAACTCCTCGTAGGAGCGATGAGGACCTGAGGCGGAGTCCCTGGCGGTCTCCCCGTCCTCGGGTTGGAACTCCTCGTAGGAGCGATGAGGACCCGGCCCGGTTGCCCCTGGTGCCGGCGCGAAGCGTTGGAACTCCTCGTAGGAGTGATGAGGACCCGCCGCCGCCCGGTGGATCACCACCAACTGGCAGTTGGAACTCCTCGTAGGAGCGATGAGGACCCCCCTGGTCCGCCCCTTGGGTAGTCGGCTGGTTTGTGTTGGAACTCCTCGTAGGAGCGATGAGGACACGCCCAGACCCCGGTGCCCCACGCCTCGTCCACGGGTTGGAACTCCTCGTAGGAGCGATGAGGACCCGAGAGTAAAGTCGCTGGTCACAAGGTATCTACAGTGGGATTCTGGTGGCTGTTCTGCAACGAACCCGAGGTTTGACATCCGACCCGGGGGGTTCGCTGAAATGAGGTAGTCACAGGATATCTGGCGGCTCGTCGTCCGGTCGACCCCATGCCTGGCGTTGCGGGTCGGTGCCCGGCGGGAAGGTGTAGACGAGGATGTGGTCGTAGTCGGCATCGATGCGCTGCCGCAGTTCCTCGCGGAGGCGTACGAACTGGGCCGCGCTGAGTTCCCCCTCGAACACGCTCCGCTGCTGGTGGCGTAGGTACCTTCGGCACGTCCGCAACACACCGGCATTGCGTTCCGCCGCCGTGTCGTACACGAGAATGGTGTACACCCTCACCACCAGATCCGGAACGGTTTGTACGGCGTGCCCTCAAGGCAGGTTCGGGTCAGCGCGAGCGCGTCGAGGTAGATCAACTCGTCGTACGTGACCTTGCGGCCGAGCGTGCGGTGGTTGACGCTCTCCGCCAGATCGTCGCGCACCGTCTTCACGATGAACTCCCGGCCCGCCTCGCTGAGCATCGCCTGGTTGGTCCCCACGTCGAAATGGTGCTTCTTCAGCTGTTTCCGGTTGGCCAGGCGCAGCAGGATGCGCTCGGCGAACAGCGGCTTGAAGACCTCGGCGAGGTCGAGTGCCAGGGAGTGGCGGTGTCGTTGCGTGCTGGCGTGGAGGAAGGCGACTCCGGTGTGCAACGGGGTGAGCCTCAGCCCTGTCAGGATCCGCGCGTACACGGTGCCGTTGATGAAGCTGATGACCGCGTTGCCGGCGTTTCGGGGCGGCCGCCTACTGCGTCCGTCGAGCTGGAGCCAGTCGGGCAGCTTGGTGTCGAGGGCCTCCCACGCGCTGCGGCGGAAGTTGCCCTCGGCGGCCATGAGCTGCTCGCGGGTGGTCGCCGCCTCGAGTGCCTCGGTCAGGACGCCGTAGGGCCGGGTGAGGAGCTTGCGGTCGATGACGCGGCGAATGTTGAACGCGGCGGTGTCGACGAGGCTGCGGGCGATCGTCAGGGACTCCCCGTCGTCGCTGGCGATGCGCGCCTGGTTCAGCGCCACCATTCCTGACACCGAGGTCTCGGCGGGCAGGAAGGAGCCCGCGTAGTCGCCGTAGTGGGAAAGGATGTGGATGGCGACCCGGTGCTTGTTCAACAGGCTGATCATCGAGGTGTTGAGGTCCACCTCGGCCAGCGCGATGATGTCGCGAACATCCTCGATGGGGACGAAGGCCGGGGGCTTCCCCTCGCGTTCGACGCGGATGCTGTCGTCCTGGCGACGCAGTCGGCACGGATTGAGCAGCCAGTAGGTTCGGGAGGCCGCTGGCATCACACGCTCCAGCAGTAGTCGCTGTAGCTGCACCCTCGGCAGCGGCTCTTCGGGAGGCGCGGAGGTGATTCGGGGAGGGCGATCGTGGCGACGACCTGTTCGATGTCCTCGGACGCGTGCATGTGTTCCTCCTCCGTGTAGGGGAACCGTTCGGTTTTCCGTGGTGACCGGTAGTGGAGCACCGCCCCCTGCACGTCGACGCCGACCCTGGTCAGCTGGTGGCAGTAGTGGCGGGCCTGGGCGCGGTCGGCTTCACGGCGTTTGTCGGAGTGCTTGACCTCGTGCACCCACAGCTGGTTGTCCAGGTGGTCCAGGGTGGCGGCCCCAAGGTCGACCGGGCTGAACCGGGCGTACGAGATGTCGTGGATGGCGGTGCCCAGCGCGACCGTCTCGCTGAGCTGTTCCGGTCGGAACCCCCGGGCGTACAACCAGAGTTGGCGCCGGCAGTGGTACAGGTACTTGATGTGGACTCCACCCACATCGTCGGCGCTGATCACAGAATCTCTCCCGGTTGGTAGCGACTTTCCCTCACGATGCCCCTGAGGCCGAGCTCCGGGTCGTAGTCGCCGTTGATGACGGTGATCCCGTGCCGGCGGTCGAAGTGGCCGCTGGAGCTGAGGTGGACGGGCAGCGGCAGCAGGAACCGGGAGGCGAGGAGGGCGCCCTGCCCCTTCTCGCCCTGGCGCCGGTCGGCCTGGTAGGCGGCCAGGTCGTCACTGAGGATGGCCTCGACGCCGTCGAAGGTCGCGAAGAACTCCTTCCGCAGGCCCTCGCGGTCCGCGAACGGGCTGCGGAAGTCGAGGTAGTCCTCGTCGAACCGCTCCTGGGAGACCAGCACCTCCTTCTCCCAGGTGTCGCCCCACGGCGAGTCGTAGATGGCGTTCAGCCACTGCTGGGCGTCGGCCTCGTCGATGGTCTCCCCGTCGTGGTTCTGGAGGGCTGCCCAGCACAGGCGCGTGGGGACCTCGTCATACACACCGTCAGCCCAGGTCTCCTCACCTCCGCCGCGCCGCCTCCGGTACTCCGGCTCGCACACCCACACCGACGCGGGTGCTCGTTTCCCACGGCGGTTGACCCGCCCGAACCGCTGCAACAGCGCCTCCAGCGCTGCACCGGAGGTGTGCAGGACGTCGAAGTCGACGTTGAGACTCACCTCCACGACCTGGGTGGCCACCAGGAGCCCTCGGGACGACCGGCGATCCGTCCCGAACAGCTCGAGAATCCGCTTCTCCTTCTGGGCGCGGTCGCAGTTGCGGAACCGGGAGTGCAGCAGCACCGCCTCCCCACCCTGTTCCTGGGCCACCGGCCCGAGCAGGTCGTAGAGGTCCAAGGCGTCGGCGACGTTGTTGGCCACCACCAATACCGCCTGACCGGCGTGGAGATCGGCGGCGATCCGGTCGACCGACTCCGGCGAGGTGAGGTGCCCGCCGCCGATCCGCAGCCGGTGGCGCGGTGTGTGCCGCACGCCGGCGAACCCGTCGACCACGTCCAACCGGCCGGCGATGGTGTCGTGCAGGATGCGCCGGAACCGCTCGGGCAGTGTCGCGCTCAGCACACCCACCCGTCCGCCCAGCTGCTGAGTCCACAGCCGAGTCATGGCGAGGACCATCCCGAGACGGCGAGGCTCGTAGGCGTGCAGCTCGTCGAACAGGAAGACGCTGTTCACGGTGTCAGTAAAGGTGGACGAGTCACCCGGGCCGCCGAACGCGGCCCGCAGCAACTGGTAGGGCGTGGTCACGCGGAACAGTTCGCGGTGGGTCCGGCTAGCGTTGACGTGGTCCAGCGCGGTGGCCGCATCCTCGACGGTCGGTTCGGGGCGGTCATCGGAGCCGGCGGCGGTCCGGGCCTCGATGAGTTCGTTCAGGTGGAACATGCCTGCCCTGGAGTGCAGCACGCCAACGTCCGCGACGCCGTCCTCCTCCTGGAGGCGCAACGCCATCGCGTTGATGGACGCCAGGAACGGGAGCACGTAGAACACGCGGGGCAGGGCGTTCCGCTGCTCGGCGACCTGTCGCCACGCCGCCTCAGCCCACAGCAGGCCGCCCTCCGTCTTTCCGCTGCCCGTCGGCGAGACCAGCAGCAGGTGGTGTGCCGCGGCGGCTTCCTCCTGGGGGCGGGTCAGGCGGTGCCCAGCAGCCGCCAGCCGGACCCGAACCCGGTCACCGTAGCCGCGCAGGGGCTCCCCGGTGAGCAGTTCGCCATGCGCCGAGGCGACGTGGTCGGCCATCGTGACGACACCCTGGAGCAGGACCCAGGGCAGGCCGCCCTGCTCCGTCCCCGGATACCACCAGTCCTCGGCGAGATCACGGAGCAAGGTCAGGGTGCCGGCGCGGATGTCGTCACGGGTGAGCCCGTCCAGCCGGCTCCGGTCCACCGGCAGACCCACCCGGGCCGCCGCGGCGGCGAACCAGGCCGCCAGCGCTCGCACCGTCTCGTCGTCCTCGGCGACGGTGAAGGCCTGCCCCAACGCCTGCTGGTCCTGGGAGAGGTTGTCCGGCAGGATCGAGCGCGTCGCGTCCCCGTGCAACGGGCGGTGGTGCGTGACGACCGCCGCCGCCACCCGACGGCGAACCTCCTGATCGGTGACGAGCAGGTCGACGAAGCCCAACGACAGCACCTCGTGCCGCAGGCCCCAGCGGGTGTTCGTCCGCACCTGCCGCTGAAAACCGGGGTCGATCTTGCCGCCGTCGTGGAGGAGCGCGGCCAGCTGGACGGCGGGCCACCAGGACTCGTCCCAGATGCCGTCAACGACGCCGATCCTGGCTCGGATCAACGGCACCACCGCCGACGTGCCGGCGCTGTGTTCGGTGAGGCTCTCCCCGGTCGTCGCCCCCTTCGCCGGGCTCTTGGCCCACAGGTGCGGCAGGTCCTCCGTCACGAGCGTGCCTCCACTACCTCGGGGTGGGTCGGGGGTAGGGGCACGACGGCCTGACCGTCGTGCGTGGACCAGCCGTCGCTCAGCACACCCCGGGCGGCGGCCGCATCACTGGAATGCCGGTAGTCGTCCCACCGCATCCGGGCCCGGTCCACGCTGATCGCCGTGGTGAGCCGTAGCCGGGTACCGACCGCGTCCTGGCGGTCCACGAGCAGTGCCGTGCCCTGCCTGCCCGGCTGCTCCCACAGGTCCACCCACGCGGCCCGCGCCGAACAGAGGTCCTGGCTGCGCCCCAGCCGCAGCGGCCACACCGGCCGGCGGAACCGGCGGTACCACCGGTCGAGGTCCTCGAACAGCCAGACCGTCAACCGGACACCCCAGAGGTAGTCGCGGTCCTTGGGCACCGGACTCGGTTGCCTGACCCCCTCAGCCAGCGGGTGGAAGGTCTCCAGGTCCGTTCCCCGCCCCTCGGCGTGGCAGCAAAGCGCGAACCGCGTGTCACGCGGAACCTGGCCCCACCCCCCGGCCGCCGCCGCCAGCAGACCCCCGACGGTGGAGGGCGGAGGGCAGGGCAGCCCGACCTGGAGCCCGGGGTACAGCGGATTGCGGAAGGAGGCCACCGAAGCGTCGAAGGTGACCTCCAGCGCCGGGACACTCACGAGCGGTCCTCGAACCAGGAATCGAGGTCGCCACCCTCCAACTCCGCCGCCAACTGGCGGAGAACGACGCGGGGGTGGTCGAACACGACCTGCCCGGAGTCGACAAGATCCTTCAGTTCGCGTTCCGCCGCGTCCCGCTGCCTATCCAGGTAGCCCGGGGCCCACCCGATGCGCACGGGGCCGTCGAGTTCGTCCTCCCACGCCCGCATCTCCGCCCGCAGCACGTCGAGCGCGACGACGGTTTCCCCCAGGTCGTGGCGCAGCAGCCGGGTGAAGGGGTTGTTGCCGCCCTTCACGGGCGCCAGGATGACCAGCGCGGGCGACCGCTCACCGTAGTGCAAGGCCTGCTTCGCCCCGCCCCGCAGCTCCGCCAGCGTCCGCCACAACACGGCAGCGCGGCGCCGGCGCTCGGCGAGGGGCAGGCGCAGGGCCTGCCCGAAGCGAAAGTCGATCTCCTCCGCCCCGTTCTCCCGCGCCTCCTTCGCGGCGTCCGGGTTCAGATCGGGCCGGTTGCCCTGCCCTTCCAACTGGAAGGTGCCGAGGCGGGCGAGGTCCAGCAGGACGGGGCAGGCCAGGTCGCCTGTGTAGTGCTCGTGTTCGTGGATCACCGGGTCCGCGCCCACCTCGAACCCCCGGCTCATCGTGCCGAAGTCGTGGGTGACCTGCCGGGGTGCCACGGACACGGCCGTACCCACGGCCAACACGGTGTCCCGGTTGAAGGACTTCTTCTCGATCGCGACCATGTACCCGAACAGGTCGTCGTCGAGGTACAGGTCCCCGCGCCCCTGGGTGTGGGCCTGCTGCTTGGCGCCCTTGCCGGAGCGGATCACCGGTGAGCGGGCCTCACCGGGCGGCAGCGAGTCCCGCCACCACCGCCGGACCGCCTGCGCCGACACGTAGGGGAAGACCCGGTTGCCGACCCGGGTCGCCTTGACCTTGCCGACGTTGTCCTCGCCGCGACCGTTGTTCGGCGCCCCCGCCTTGATCTCCAGCACCAGGGTGCCCACCAGGTACGTCACTCGTCGTTCTCCTTGTCCTCGCCGTCGGTG
Organism: Actinoalloteichus spitiensis RMV-1378; assembly: GCF_000239155.1. GTDB lineage: Bacteria > Actinomycetota > Actinomycetes > Mycobacteriales > Pseudonocardiaceae > Actinoalloteichus_B > Actinoalloteichus_B spitiensis. The sequence continues at coordinate 7,582 of NZ_AGVX02000390.1, read as the reverse complement.
TGCAGGGTGTCCTCGATCGACCGGGTGTCGTCCGAGTCAGGGCGGTAGCCCTGGGAGTGGAGCTCGTGGATCACCGCGACGAACAGCAGGTTGCGCCGCAACCACGCCTGCTCGTCCGGTTCGAAGAGCCACCTCAGGTGGGTGGGCGTGACGAAGGGCTCGGTGGTGTCGATCAGGGAGGTCAGTTCCTCGCGGTCGCGCCACAACAGCCATTCCACGGCACCGTCGTTGAACCACTTCCGGAACGTGGTCGACTTCCGGTACGCCACCACGAAGGGCTTAACCTTCTTCTTCGTGGCCATCATGAGAGCCGCCGTTCGTTTGCCGAGGCCCTCGATCTCCTGGAGTTCGCGGTCGTTCACGTGCAGGACCTTTCCTACGAAGGAGCGGAGCGCGCCGACGAGCTGCCTGATCTCGTCACGCGTGTCGGCCGCCGAGGTCAGCAGGGGGACCAGGTATCGGAGGACCTTCGCGGGCAGCCTTCGCGGGGACCGCACCAGCTCACCCGCCAGCGCCGCCGCACCGGGAACCTTCTCCGAATGGCACGCGCGTTCCAACGAATTCCAGTGGTCCGACGACTTGTCCTGTCGGACGGCGTGAATCCACTCGACGAGCGGTTGGTCCATGCGCTGTTCGGTGAGTTCCTGCTCCTGGTTGTTGTTGGTGAAGATGATGAGGGACACGTCCGACCGGACCGGGTGCCCGTAGGCGCGGATCCGGTTCACGAGCAGGCTCTCCCGGACGTACGCCGGCCATTTGCTGGGGGTGACCGAAACCCTCCCGATGCGTTTCCGGGTGTCCTCGACCTGGTGCCGAGTGGCGAAGGACAGGAAGTCCTCGTCCCAAGCGTGGGTGATCGTCGCGCGACCACCCTGGAAGTGGCACGCGTAGGGCAGGGCGTAGAAGCTGCCCAGGCAGGTCCGGCACAGCGGCATCCCGTCGTGACCGACGACCGTGGTGTTCCGGTACTCGGTGGACATCGCCAGCGGCACGTCCACCTTCCCGTAGAAGCCGCACGCCCGTCGCCCGCACAGCGCGCAGGGCGCCTCGGGCCAGGACTCCGGCGCACGCGGAGTCCGCCATTCGACGACCGCCTGGCCGCGCTGGTCCGCGCTCAGCTTCCGCAGGCTCGGGATGTTCATCTTGCTGTTTGGCCACAGGGCGTAGGAGGCCGACAGGAGGAACGCCCCTGGCTGCTTGGCGTCGGTCTCCCGCGTCGCCGCCACCGCGTCCTCGGTCATGCGGTTCCACACGCGGAGGAACCTGTCCTCGGAAACCCGCCGCGGATGTGACTCCTTCGCCAGCACGGCCAACGCGAACGCACCCACCCGTTGCAGGGGGTGGGCCGTCAACTCGACCAGGAACGGCTCCCCGGTGCTGGTCGCCCGCGTGTCGGCCGCGGTCACGTCTCCACCGCCCCGAAACCGGCGATGTTCGCCGCTCCCAAACCCCACGACCACACGGCGGCCAGGGTGTCGGGAGACCCCACCAAGGTCACCCCAACCGCCGCACCCACCTTCGCGCCGACGGTGTCGCCCTGGCCAACGGCGAAGGACCTCTTCGGGCCCACCCGCCACACCTCGGTCAACGAGATCTCCGGGTCCAACCCCAGCGTCTCGGCCTTGCGGCGCAGATTCCGGACGAAGAAGACGTCCCACTCCGGCTCACCGGGCAACAGCCACCGCTGCGACCGGAGCCGGGCCCCCGCCGCATCCCGCGCGGGCGGCCCCTTCACCACCACCGGTGTCGTCGTCGCCAGGCGCGCCGAGCCGTCCGAGAACTCGGGAGCCGGCACGCTCACCACGTTCTGGACCCGCAGCGCGACACCGCCCCAGTCCAGGACCCGAGCCCCGGCAAGGCCGGCGGCCAACGCCTCGATCACCTCGGGCAGGGGGCTACCGAACTCCAGCGTCCCCTCACCGCCCGCCGCGTAGCGACCCCGTTGACGCCGCGCTCGTGGGAAACGGGGAGCCCCACACCCCACCGGCACGAGCCGGTGGGGACCGAACCCGGCGCTGTGCAGCTCGGCGCCCAACGCGGGGGCGTTGTCCCCCAACATCTGGTAGACGATTCCCCGGCCTGGCCTCAGGACCTCCGCCCAGGGAATGCCGGTGGCTGCCGTGGTCACCGTTGCTCGCAGTCGCATCGCACCTCCAATCCGCTGTCGTCGGGAGCAGTGACTACCACACGCCGCCGACCGGGGGAGTGCGGCGACCGCAGGCCATGAATTGGGTGGCTCTTTCGCTGAGAACCGTTTCGTCGTCCGGGGAAAATTTCCGCCGACAACCTCGCTGCGTCCGAATTCCGGTAACGGCCCGTAGGCGGAAATTCAGGCGCTGGGGGCACTCGACCTGCGGTTATGGCGATCCGGGTGTCGGTCGACGCCCGTGTCGTGACTGCGTATGACCATCCCCGGTGGAGCCTCTGGATCGCCTCCGTCCGGGCGTCGCTGAGCCGCGAGTAGGGCTCCGCGCGCTCGGTCGGGCCGGCGTCCAGCGATGCCATCAGTGACTTTTCCGCCAGGGACTACCGGTCAAGTTTCACCCACTTAGCCCAATCCTCGGCGGTGTGAACGATCCAGGTGATCTTGCTCTTTCAGCGGACCCCCCGGGTCCCCTGCAGCGAGTGAGGTTCGCTGAAAGTTCGGCCGCAAGCAGGCACTCTCAGCAGTGGGAGCTCAGGATTGGCGGTAAGGGGTACTCCAAATGGCGGTACTCGAGCTTTGTTCCTCCGAGCGGAGGCAACGGCAGGGTCAAGCTGCGGGGTGCTGGCACGGCTCTCCTCACCCGCGAGCGAGGCGCAGCCGGGCACCGTTGACCCTGCTGGATCGTTAAGCGCCGCTGGCATGGACTCGACTCGCGGCCTGAGCCGCCTGCCTCCTTCTACGGTGACTTGACAGCCTCCGCGTAGCCGTGATGCGGAGTCGGAGTTGCGCCCCTGCGGAGACCCAGTACGTGGCCCCGCTGGAATCCGTCGCAAGAGCTGAGCCACACCTGGTGACCATTCAGAACCAGCGTGGGCTGAGCTGAAACTCGCCCTAGGACCGATGAGGACGAGATCCGGCGCCGTGTCTGACCTTGTGACCGGCCGGATGGAACTCCTCGTAGGAGCGATGAGGACCCGCCTACGCAACATCCCCGCCGCGCACCGTCAGGTTGGAACGCCTTATAGGAGCGATGAGGACCCGGGACGGTGGGAAGGAAACCCTCGCGGTCTTCGATTTGGAACTCCTCGTAGGAGCGATGAGGACTTGATACGCCGGTACCGGGTGGCCCGCGTCTACTGGTCGGAACTCCTCGTAGGAGCGATGAGGACACGGTTGTCTTCGCCATCTACTCGCACGAAGCCGGGATGGAACTCCTTGTAGGAGCGATGAGGACAGGCGCGCCGGATCCGCGGATGGGAAACCATTCGGATGTTGGAACTCCTCGTAGGAGCGATGAGGACGCAGAGCGCATGGAAGCTCTTGAGAGAGTGAGGCCCGAGTTGGAACTCCTCGTAGGAGCGATGAGGACGTCATCAACAGGCGGACAAAGGCTCGCGTTGGAACTCCTCGTAGGAGCGATGAGGACCAGTAGCGCCACGTACTCCGGGCGGCGGCGCGCCGTTGGAACTCCTCGTAGGAGCGATGAGGACTGGACCCGAGCCGGAAGCTGGTGCAACCAGCAACTCACGTTGGAACTCCTCGTAGGAGCGATGAGGACACGGGGCAGGCCTGCTCCACCACCCACTCGTCGCCGACGTGTTGGAACTCCTCGTAGGAGCGATGAGGACGACCCAGCAAGCAGCCTGCCTGCTGACCCCAGACCTGTTGGAACTCCTCGTAGGAGCGATGAGGACTCGCAGAAATCCAGGCCACCGAACCGGGAGACGGGTTGGAACTCCTCGTAGGAGCGATGAGGACCGCCGCGCCGTGCGCCGCCGCGGCGGCCGCGCCCTGTTGGAACTCCTCGTAGGAGCGATGAGGACGAGTCGGGGGTGGCGTCAGCGGTCAGCAGCAGGTCGTTGGAACTCCTCGTAGGAGCGATGAGGACTCCTGGGTGTCCCAGCCCCGGTAGGGCCAGGTCGTGGGTTGGAACTCCTCGTAGGAGCGATGAGGACCCGAGAGTAAAGTCGCTGGTCAGGGCCTTCTTGCACGGTGCTTTTGGCGCCTTTTTTGCAGTGAACCTGAGGTTTGACATCTGACCCGGGGGGTTCGCTGAAATCTCCGGGCGCAAGCCTACCGTGCGCGTCGCGCCCAACCCACTCGGTGCTCGGCCGCCAGCCCGCCCCCCGGCCGCCGCAGGATGTTGAGCTCGCAGGCGGGTGCGGCCGGCCACACACAGGCAGCCGGGCCGCGCAAGTAAGGCTCGCGTCGTGACGGTGTCGCAGCGACGGGCAGCTGCCGGAGCGGGCCTCGCTCGTCGTCTGCTCCACCTGGCGTCGTGCGGTACCGCGCCGGTCGCTCGACGAGCGGCCAACCGTTGGTGTCCCCACCTGACCAGGCGACTGGCTGCCGGCGGGGAGGAACGAGTCACCGGATCGGATGGTCCTCACCAGGACGGGAGAAGCCTACGCTGGCGTACGGCAGCGGCGGGTTCGTGCGGCGAAGGGGACCTCGGTGAAACTCGAAGACGACCTCATCGGCACGAGGATTCGGCAGATCCGGCACTGGCGGGGCATGACCGCGTCCTCGGTCGCTGGCCTCGCCGGTATCAGCCGGTCCTACCTTTCGCGGATCGAACTCGGCGGGCGTGCGGTGAGTTCACGGTCGTTGCTCGAAGCGCTCGCGTCGGCCCTGCGGGTCGCCCCCTCGGCGCTGACGTCGGAATCGCACAAGACGCTCCGCCGTGGTGACCAGAGCGCACACGATGTCATCCAGGCCCTGGACAGCGCACTCACCTCCGCGATGCCCGGAGAACGGCCGGAGGACACGACGCCGCGCCCGGTTCCCGCGCTGGCGGCGGCCGTCGACAGCGTCAACGCTGCCCGCCACGCCTGCGACTACCCGGCCCTGGCGGATCTCGCGCCGCGCCTCGTACGTGAACTCCTGGTCCTGTACGCCTCGGGGCCTCATCGGCGGCAGGCCGGTGAGTGGCTCGCCTCGACCTACCAGGCGATCATGGACGCGGCGAAAGCACTGCACGGTGTGGGGCTGCCGGCCCTGGCGTACACGCACGTCAGGACGATCGCCGAGGATCTCGACGATCCTCAGCTCCGGGGGCTGGGCTACTGGATGCGTGGTCAGGCGTTCGGTCCTGGCCGGCGACGTGAACAGGTGGCCTTCTCGGCCGCTGCGGCCGGGATGCTGGAACCGCACATCGGCGAGCCGGGCGTGCTCGAAGCGTATGGTCAGGTGCACCTCAATGCGGCGCTGGGGGCCGTCGCCTCCGGCCAGCATGATGTCGCGGACGCACACCTGCGGGAGGCTCGGGACGCGGCGCGGCGAGTGAGCGGCCCAGGTTCTCCGTGGGCGGGGCTCTGGTTCGGCCCCACCAACGTCGCCGTCTGGTCGCTGGTGATCGCCTCGGAGAAGAAGGACATCGGCGCCGTGGACAGGATCGCGGGGCAGGTCGACGTCGACGTCATTCCCTACGCGGGGAGGCGAGCGGCGTTCTACTCGGAGTGGGGACGTGCGGTGATCTCGGAGACCCGGTCCCGTGAGCGGGGCCTCTCGCTGCTGCTGAAAGCCGAGAAACTCGCCCCCCACCGCGTCCGCAACCACCCCCTGGTCCGGGACGCGGTCAGCAGCCTGCTCGTGCGGTCGCGCCGGGATGCCGGTGCGGGCGCGTTGCGGGGCCTCGCCCTTCGGATGGGAATCGCGCCCTGACCAGCCCGCCCTCCCCGGTGGGGTTGGTAGCGGGACGCCGTGTGGCACTTCCCCTCCGCAGCGCACCGCGGTGTCACGCCGATCACGATGACGGTCCGCTGTGTCGTCGGCGTGCGCGTGCGGGCGTGCGAGACGGGGGCCGGCCGGCGCCGGCCGCCTGCCGGGGTCGGCTGGTGACGGCTGGCCAGCTGACCGTCCTCGCCGTGACGGGCCCTGTGGCACGGCGACGGCGACGGCATGGCGTCCGTGTTCGCGTTCAGCAGGCGGGGCGGAGAAGCCCGACTTCCTGGGGTGCCGGCCGCCAGGCGTTCGGTGATCGGCGGCCCGCCGCACACCGAGGGCGGCTGCTGGGCCAGCGGCCCGCCTGGGAACGTCACCGCCGACCAGCGTTTCCGGCCGTCGCGGCTCCGGTGCGGGTTGGCGGCACCGCATCGCGGCCGCACTCCCCACCGCGCGGCGGAACGAAACCGCGCTCAGTCCGCACGATCGAGGCAACCAGCGCTCACCGACGACCCCGGGCGTGACGGGGTCGGCGACGTGGTCATCGCCAGCACGGCTCCGCCGCCCGTCCGCCCTCACTCGCCGAGGAGGCGTTGGGCTTCCAGGGCGAGGGCGAGTTCCAGCAGGTCGCGCTGCCGGCTCAGGGACCGTCCGCTGAGCTGTTCGTAGCGGCGCAGCCGGTTCAGCACGGTGTTGCGGTGGCAGAACAGCCGGGTGCCGGCGCGCAGCGCCGATCCGTCGCAGTCCAACCACACCTCCAGGGTGGACAGCAGGACCTTCCGGTCCGGCGGGTCGAGGTCGAGGACGGGGCCGAGCGCCCGTCGGGTCAGCGCCGCCGACAGCTCCGGGCAGCTCACCACCATCGCCGAGGGCAGGTGGTCCTCCAGCAGGGCGACCTGGGCGTCGTCCTGGCAGGTGCGCAGCGCGGTGTCGGCGAAGCGGCGGGCCGCGCCCACGGCGGCCAGTTCGTCCACGGCGGGGCTCACCCCGACCCGGCAGCCCCGGGGAACGGTCAGGGCGGCGGCGAGGTCGGCGACCGTCACCTCCCCGAGCTGGACGATGCCCAGTTCCTCCTCCACCCCGGTGTGCCAGATGATCCGGGTGCCGGGAACGGCGACCCGCAGGCCCGGGTCGCGGAGCACCGCCCGGCCCTGCCCGGCGACGACCACCACCGCGTACCGCGCCTGCTGGGGGAGGTCCAGGGCGGCGGCCACCGCGGGCACGTCGGCCAGTCTCGTGCTGCCGTCCAGCAACGCCCCCACCAGTGCCCGCAGCCGTTCCTCCCGGCGCCGGGTGAGTTGGCCCTCCACCCTGCGGTAGGCGTCGGCGAGGAGGCCGCAGTGCTCGTCGACGAAGTTCCAGATGTCCGCCGCGACGTGCACCAGCAGGTGCACCCGGTCGGGGTCGCTGCGGGTGGTGGCGTCGACCAGTCCCTGCCACACCACGCCGCCGCCCAACCGGAAGGCGTGCAGCAGGGCGTCCAGGGGCAGGCCCTGTTCGGCGCGTTCGGCTCCGATCCGCCACGAGCAGCGGCGGGCCGACTCCCGGGTCTCCCGGGGGGCGAGGATCGACCGGAGGTTGTGCTCCAGGGATTCGTGCACCTCCCGCCACAGGCCGTCGAAGTCGGTGGAGGCCGACCGGTAGGCGGGTTCCTGTTCGCGCAGCAGCGCGACGAGGTGGTCGGTGAGCTGGGGGAGTTCGCTGAGCAGGCTCCGGGCGGCGTGGTGGACGACGGCGACGGCTTCGGCGCTGGCGCGGGAGCGGATCGGCGGT